>CBFGXR010000207.1:0-4294 GCA_965652675.1 uncultured Castellaniella sp. | reverse complement strand
CGGCGTTCATCCGCGTCTGCGGCCCGGTAGCGCTCCGCCCACTGACGGGCCAGCTGGTTGGCGCCGCCGTCGGTCAGGGACGCCTCGTAGAGCGCGCGCAGGGCATCCGGATCGGGCAAGTGGTCGCGGTCCAGCCAGCGGCCCAGGTACGCCAGCAGGCCGCCGGCGCGGTTTCCGGGAGGATCGGCGGGATCGGCCGTCCGGTCGGACGGTTGCGGTTCAGCGGTGGACATGGTCTTCCTCCAGCGTGCCGGCCTCATGGCGCGCCGGCGTATCGGCGGCCGGCTCGTCCCGGCGCGCCAGGGCGCGCCGGGCGTCGAGCTGGCGCATCAGGTGCTTGCGCGTCACGGCCTCGGCGCCCTCCGGGTCGCGCGCCTTCAGGGCGGCGAAGATCGCCAGGTGTTCGGCGCAGGATTCGTCGACCCGGCCCGGATAGCTGAGGCTGCGGTGGCGCGACAGGCTGAGCACCTGGCGCAGGTTGTCGATCAGGCCCGACAGCCAGCGATTGTCGGCCAGGTCCTGGATGGCGACGTGGATCCGGGCGTTGGCCGCGTAGTATTCGTCGATCGAGCCCTGCTCCGCGTAGCGGCGCAGATCACGATGCAGCGGCTCGAGCCGCCGCAGGTCGGCATCCGTGACCTTGAGGGCGGCCTCGAAGGCGCAGCGGCCTTCGAGCATCGCCATCAGGGGAAAGATGTTTTCCAGATCGCGGCCGGACAGTTCGTTGACGAAGCAGCCCCGGCGCGGTTCGATGCGCAGCAGGCCTTCGGCCACCAGGACCTTGAGCGCCTCGCGCAGCGGCGTGCGGGAAATGCCCAGCGACGCGGTCAGGCTGACCTCGTCGATCCATTCCCCCGCCCGCAATTCCCCGGCCTGGATCATGCCGCGCAAACGATCGGCGACTTCCTGGTAGAGGATCTTCTGAACAATCCTGGCCGCCATCGGGGCCCCCTGGTCAGCACTCTGAAATTAATAATTCATAATTACAGAGACAGCGTGCCACGGCCCCCTGCGGCCCGGCAACCCTCGTTATCCCTAGGGAACCTCTGAACAAGTCCTCGCGCCGCGTGCATCTGTGGGTTCGGGCGGTCTGCGGCGTTGCTCATCCTCGCGATAGCTACGGCTATCGCTGCGGTTCGCGCCTTGCATCCCATCCCGACCCACAGCGCCCGCTTTCCGCTCGACTTATTCAGAGGTTCCCTGAGCCGGGCGCCGGAACACCAGCCGGTCGTCCGTGGATTCGCTCGGCGCGCAGGCGTAGCCTTCCGCAGCGAAATCCCGCAGGCCGGCGACGGCATCGATGCCGTGGTCGATGACGTGGCGCGCCATCAGGCCGCGCGCGCGCTTGGCGTGGAAGCTGATGACCTTCCAGGCGCCGTTTTTCTCGTCCTGGAAGACGCATTCGACCACGCGTGCGTCCAGGACCTTGCGATCCACGGACTTGAAGTATTCGCCCGATGCCAGGTTCAGCAGGATGCGTTCGCCGGGCAGCGCGTCCAGGCGCCGGTTCAGTTCGCGGGCGATGCGGTCGCCCCACCAGGCGTACAGGGTGGCGCCCCGGGGGGTGCGCAGCCGCGTGCCCATTTCCAGCCGGTGGGGCTGGATCAGGTCCAGCGGCCGCAGCGCGCCGTACAGTCCGCTGAGAATGGCCAGATGGTCCTGCGCCCAGTTCAGCCGGGCGTCGGACAGTTCCGGCGCGCGCAGGCCTTCGTAGACGTCGCCGTTGAAGGCCAGGACCGCCTGGCGCGCATGGCCGAGGTCGGGTTCGTCCACCCAGGCGGCATAGCGTTCGGCGTTCAGGCGCGCCAGCGCGTCGGACAGGTCCATCAGGCCCGCCAGATCGTCCGCCGACAGCGTGCGCAGGATCCCGATCAGTTCGCGCGTCTGATCGGGAAACACCGGCTGCGACCGCAGCGCCGTGCGCACCGGAGAGTCGTAGTCCAGTTTCTTGGCCGGGGACAGGACCATCAGCATGCGGCGATCCCCCGTTTCAGCGAGCGGTCCAGCCGCCGTCGATGGACAGCGTGGTGCCGGTCATCTGCGCGGCGGCGTCCGAGGCGATGAACACAGCGGCCTGGCCCAGCTGTTCGGGCGTGACGAATTCCAGGGACGGCTGCTTTTCGGCCAGGAGGTCCTTGGCGGCGGCTTCGATGTCCAGCCCCTTTTCCTGGGCCAGGGCCTGGATCTGCTTTTCCACCAGGGGGGTGCGCACCCAGCCCGGGCAGATGGCGTTGCAGGTCACGCCGGTGCCGGCGTTTTCCAGCGCGGTGACCTTGGTCAGGCCCACCACGCCGTGCTTGGCGGCGACGTAGGCCGACTTGTGGACCGAAGCCACCAGGCCGTGCGCCGAGGCGATGTTGATGACGCGGCCGAACTTCTGTCGCTTCATCGCCGGCAGCGCGGCGGCGGTGCAATGGAACACGGCCGAGAGGTTCAGGGCGATGATGGCGTTCCACTTGTCGACAGGGAAGTCCTCGATCAGGGCCGTGTGCTGGATGCCGGCGTTGTTGACCAGGATGTCGATGCCGCCCAGCGCCTGGATCGATTGCGTGATGAAGTCGCGCACGGCGTGCGCGTCCATCAGATCAGCGTTCAGGTACGCGGCCTTGACCCCGAAATCCTTTTCCAGGCCGGCGCGCTCGCGTTCGATGGCGGCGGCGTCGCCGAACCCGTTGATGACCACGTCGGCGCCCTGACGGGCCAGTTCACGGGCGATGGCCAGGCCGATGCCGCTGGTGGAACCGGTGACGACCGCTTTTTTACCTTTGAGCATGGATGCACTCCTTCCGCAAGATTTCAGGAAAACGACCGGCCCAGTGTAACGCGCGGCGGCTGAACGCCGCCTTGCCGAACCAGCGGAACCGCTGATAACATTGGCACAACCTGGAGATGGCATTCCTCCACGAAACCGCCGCATTCGTCGCGGCTGATGATGCCTACGGCCCCCGGCGCACCGCCGGGCCGTAGGCATTTTTCATCGCCGGGCCGCCCCAAGATGAAAAACGCCCCCTCGGGGGGCAGCAAGCCGAAGGCGCAGCGTGGGGGCATTTTTCATTCCCGCCACAGGAGCCCCCATGCCCAGTTCCCTGATCGCCATCGCCCTCGGCGCCTCGCTCGGCGCCATCCTGCGCTGGGTGCTCGGGCACGCGCTGAACGATGTCTTTTCCAACCTGACCCTGGGCACGCTGGCGGCCAATCTGCTGGGCGGCTACATCATCGGCGCGGCCATCGCCGTGTTCGGCGGGCATGCGGGCCTGTCGCCCCAGATGCGGCTGTTCGTCATCACGGGCTTCTGCGGCGGACTGACGACGTTCTCGACTTTCTCGGCCGAGCTGGCGGTGATGCTGGAACAGGGCCGGCTGGGGTGGATGGGCGTCGCGGTGGTCGTGCACGTCGCCGGGTCGCTGGCCATGACGCTGCTGGGCATGGCCACGGTGGCCTGGCTGCGCGCCCTGTCCTGAGGCCGCATCGCGGCGCTCCGGCCCGGCGCCCCGCCCAGGCGGGATGCCGGGCCCGCCGGATCAGCCGGCGTTGCCGGCCGCCGCGGCCGCCTTGCGGCCGGCCAGCCAGCGGCCGAGCGCCACGACCAGCAGCGCGCCGACGACTTCCACGGCCAGCTTCAGGGCCGTGGACGGCGGGCCCAGGCGATCCGTGACGACGACGTCGGTGACCAGCATGCCGCCCGCGATCCAGCCCAGCAGCCCGGCGCCGAAGGTCACCACCAGGGGATAGCGGTCGATCAGCTTCAGGACCAGCGTGCTGCCCCAGATGATGATGGGCACGCTGACCAGCAGGCCGAAGATCACCAGGCCGAGCTGATGGTCCAGATGGGCCCCCTGGGCCGCGCCGGCGATGGCGATGACGTTGTCCAGGCTCATGACGAAGTCGGCCACGAGGATCGTCTTGACCGCGGCCATGACCGAAGCGCCCCCGGCGACCTTGTCGTGCGCGCCCTCCTCGGGCAGCAGCAGCTTGACGCCGATCCACAGCAGCAGCAGCGCGCCCACGATCTTCAGGAAAGGGATGTCGAGCAGCGTCAGGGCGAAGGCGATCAGCGCCACGCGCAGGAGAATCGCCCCGGCGGTCCCCCACAGGATGCCCTGCATGCGCTGGGCGCGCGGCAGGTTGCGGCAGGCCAGGGCGATGACGACGGCATTGTCGCCGCCCAGCAGGATGTCGATCAGGATGATCTGGAAAACGGCCGCCCAATGGAGCGTCTGGAGAAATTCGAGCATGCGTCCCCCGGTTGCGGGTTGTCGGTTTCGGAAGAACCGCCGGGAGGATCGGGCCATTT
>CBFGXR010000206.1:0-4360 GCA_965652675.1 uncultured Castellaniella sp. | reverse complement strand
GCCCTTGCCGCCGCGAAAGCCCAGGAACAGCGGGAACAGGTGGCCCAGGAAGGCGCCCAGGCCGGCCAGGGGGATCGCGGCCCCGGGCAGCAGGCCGCGCTGCGCGGCCCAGGCGGCCAGCGCCACGGCCAGCCAGCCCTTGGCGGCGTCGCCGACCAGGGTCAGGACGGCCGCCAGCTTGTTGCCGCCGCGCAGCACGTTGGTCGCCCCGGGGTTGCCCGAGCCGAAGCTGCGCGGATCCTTCAGGCCCATGGCGCGGCTGACCACGACGGCGAAGGGGACGGAGCCCAACAGATAGCCGATGAGCAGGGCGGCGGCCACGCCGAGGACGGAAGCGAAAGGAGTCATGGCGGAAGGGCGGCGGAGGATGGATGATGGGCGCCATTCTAAAGCCCGGCGGGGCGCGGGTACAATTCGCACCATCCGGTTTCAGGCGGGAACGAAGAAAATGCGCATCCTGGTGTCCAACGACGACGGCTACAACGCGGCGGGGATCGAGGCTCTGGCTGCGGCGCTGCGGCCTCTGGGCGACGTCACGGTGGTGGCGCCCGAGACCAACTGCAGCGCTGCGTCCAATTCGCTGACGCTGCGCCGGCCCCTGTCGGTGCGCCAGGCGGCCAACGGCTTTCATTTCATCAACGGCACGCCCTCGGACTGCGTCCACGTGGCCTTGACCGGCCTGCTGGGCTTCCGGCCCGACCTGCTGGTCTCGGGCATCAACAACGGCGCCAACATGGGCGACGATACGCTGTATTCGGGCACGGTGGCGGCCGCGATGGAGGGCTATCTGTTCGGCGTGCCGTCCATGGCCTTTTCCCTGGTGGACCGGGAATGGCGCCACCTGGATTGCGCCGCCCGGGTGGCGCACGACCTGGTGACGCGGTTCCGCGACCGGCCCTGGGACGAGCCGCTGCTGCTCAACGTCAACATCCCGGCGGTGCCCTATCGCGACCTGACGGGCCTTCGCACCACGCGGCTGGGGCGCCGCCATCCGGCCGAGCCCGTCATCCGCAGCACCACGCCCTATGGCGAGACCGTGTACTGGATCGGTCCGGTGGGGCGGGCGCTGGATGGGGGCGCCGAGACGGATTTCGGCGCCGTCGAGGCGCACGCCGTGTCGATGACCCCCCTGCGCGTCGATCTCACGGACCATGCGCGGACCGACGTGGTCGCCCGCTGGATGGAGGACCGATGAACAAGCCGCGCCATCCCCTGGACAAGCCCTCCCGCAGCGCGCGCGTCGCCCCGACGGGCTCCGCGCTCGGCCCCGGCTATTCGGCCGCCAACAGCAACACGCGCATCCACGGGCCGAAGCCGTTCACTCTGCCGCAATCCCCGGCCAGGACGCCCGCCGCGCCCGCCGCCAATCTGGGCCTGAATTCGGACCGGCTGCGCCTGCAGATGGTGCATCGCCTGCGCGAGCAGGGCATCGTCGACGAACGGGTGCTGTCGGCCATGCAGACAGTGCCGCGCCATCTGTTCGTGGACCAGGGCCTGGCCAGCCGGGCCTACGAGGACGCCGCCCTGCCGATCGGCTACGGCCAGACGATTTCCCAACCCTGGGTGGTGGCGCACATGCTGGCCGTCATGTGCGACGGCCGCGCGCCGGGGCGCGTCCTGGAGATCGGCGCGGGCTGCGGCTACCAGGCGGCCGTGCTGGCCCAGTTCGTGTCCGAGGTCTACGCCATCGAACGGGTGCGCGGCCTGTACGAACAGGCGCGCCTCAACCTCGCCCAGGGACGCGCCCGGGGGCGGGTGCGGCTGACTTTCGGCGACGGCATGCAGGGCCTGGAACACCGCGCGCCTTTCGACGGCATTGTCGTGGCCGCCGCGGGGGTTAAAATCCCAGAAACCTTGCTGCACCAGCTGGCCGTGGGGGCGCGTCTGATCGCTCCCGAAGGCACTGCGCATCAAAGGCTGATTCTGATCGAGCGCACCGGCCCGTCTTCCTGGCACCGGCTCGAGCTCGAAGATGTCCGATTCGTACCGCTGCGTCCCGGCACGCAGTCTTAAGCAAGCAGGAGAACCACATGCTCGATGGGACGCTGGTGACAGATGCTCCGTTCACCCACTCGCCACGCACCGGGCGCTTTTTGTCGCCGGGCCGTCCCAAGGCGAAAACGGCCCTACTGCTGACCGTCCTGCTGTCGGCCGCCGTCCTGTCGGGCTGCGCCTCGCGTTCCGCGCGCGCGCCCGTCGCCGACCATTCCAGCGGCGGCGGCAGCGCCGCCGCCGCGACCTCGCAGGCCAAGGGCACCTACGTCGTGCGGGCGGGCGACACGCTCTACAAGATCGCCCAGGATCACGGGATGGAAGTCTCGCGCCTGGCGCAACTGAACAACATCAGCGATCCGACCCAGCTGGCCATCGGCCAGGTCCTGCGCCTGGACGGCGGCACGCCGATGCCCTCGGGCGGCTCGACAACTGCCACCACGACGCCGGTCAAGACCGCGCCCGCAGCCGATCACCCAGGCTCCGGGACGACGTCCACGGGCGCGGCCGCGCCGGTCGAGACCTCGGCGGCGCGCGCCAGCGACGCGAGCCTGATTTCCTGGGGCTGGCCCAGCGGCGGCAAGATCATCCAGGGCTTCAACGCCACCACCAAGGGCATCGACATCGAAGGGTCGGCGGGATCGCCCGTGACGGCCGCCGCCGAAGGCAAGGTCATGTACGCCGGCAACGGCGTGCGCGGCCTGGGCAACCTGATCCTGCTGGGCCACAGCAACGGCTTCATCACGGCCTATGCCCACAACCAGTCCTTGCTGGTCAAGACCGGCGAATCCGTGAAGAAGGGGGCGAAAATCGCCACCCTGGGGCAGAGCGACACCACATCGCCGCGCCTGCACTTCGAGATCCGCCGCCGCGGCACGCCTGTGAATCCCTTGTCCTACCTGCCGGCGCGATGATCCCGACGCTGGTCTTCGACCTGGAAACGATTCCGGACGCGGATGGCCTGCGGCGTCTGAATCCGCAGTGGGCCGATCTGGCCGACGCCGACTTGATCGAAGCCGCGCTGGCCCAGCGCCGCGAGACCCACGGCAACGATTTCCTGCCGCTGCACCTGCAGAAGATCGCCGTCATCGGCTGCGTGTTCCGCGACGACCAGGGCTTTCGCGTACGCACCCTGGGGCAGGCCGACGATCCGGAAGAAACCCTGATCTCTGGGTTTTTCAAAACGATCGGCCATTACACGCCCACCCTGGTCAGCTGGAACGGTTCGGGCTTCGACCTGCCGGTCCTGCATTACCGCAGCCTGATCCACGGCGTGGCCGCGCCGCGCTACTGGGACACCGGGGAAGACGACCGCGACTTCCGCTTCAACAACTACCTGAACCGCTACCACACCCGCCACGTCGATCTGATGGACGTGCTGGCGAAGTTCAACGGCCGCGCCAACGCGCCGCTGGATCAGCTGGCCAAGCTGTGCGGCTTTCCCGGCAAGCTCGACATGGACGGCGGCCAGGTCTGGCAGGCCTGGCATGCGGGGGACCGGGACCATGTGCGCAACTATTGCGAAACCGACGTGGTCAACACCTGGCTGGTCTATTGCCGCTACCGCCTGATCAAGGGCGAACTGGACGCCGTCGCCTATGCGGCCGAACTCGCGCTGGTGCGCGACACCCTGACGGCGCTCGACGCGCCGCACTGGAAAGAATTCCTCTCCGCCTGGCCTCATGTCTGAACCCATCCTGTTGTCCCTGGACGTCGAATCGCTGGATCTCGAGGGCCAGGGCATTGCCCATCACGAGGGCAAAGTCGTCTTCACCGAGGGTGCGCTGCCCGGCGAGCGGGTCCTGGCCCGCGTGACGCGGCGCAAGCCGTCCTACGACAAGGCCAAGGTCGAACGCGTCCTGCGCCCCTCCTCGCAGCGCACCCGGCCGCCGTGTCCGCATTTCGGCGTCTGCGGGGGCTGCGCCATGCAGCATCTGGAACCGGCCGCGCAGATGGCCGTCAAGCAGCGTTCCCTGGAAGATGCCCTGGAACACATCGGCAAGGTCAGGCCGGGGCAGATCCTGCCGGCGCTGCAGGGGCCGACCTTCGGCTACCGCCATCGCGCCCGTCTGTCCGTGCGCCTGGTGCCGAAGAAAGGCGGCATGCTGGTGGGATTCCGCGAACGCGCCAGCAGTTATGTGGCCGACATGCGGTCCTGTCTGGTGCTGCCGCCGCACGTCTCGGCGCTGCTGATGCCGCTGCGCGAACTGATCGGCGGCCTGTCGCGGCCCGACCGCATGCCGCAGATCGAAGTCGCCGTCGGCGACGAGGCCACGGTCTTCAATCTGCGCCATCTGGAACCCCTGACGCCAGCCGACCTGGACAGCCTGCGCCGCTCCGAAGACTCGTTCATGGATGAACTGATCGG
>CBFGXR010000205.1:0-4367 GCA_965652675.1 uncultured Castellaniella sp. | reverse complement strand
TCTGACGCACCGCAATCGGTCTTCGATCTCGCCGACCCGAAATGGCGCGACCAGATCGTCATGGCCAACCCGTCCAGCCATGCCTCGACAATCTCCTGGCTGGTCGGTCTGAAGGAACAGGTCTTCGCCTCCGAGGACGAATGGATGGGGTTCGTCAAGGCGCTGGCGGCCAACAAGCCCATGTTCGTGGCCTCGTTCGGCCCGACGCCGGCTCCCATCGAAAGCGGCGAAAAGCGCATCGCCATTTCCATGCCCAAATACATCGTCACCAAGGCGCCCGCGCCGCTGGCCTGGGGCCCGAAGTCGGGGCCGCTGCTGGGCTCGGCCCGCGCCATCGCCGTCACGGCCCAGGCGCCCCGCCCGGCCGCCGCGCGCGCCCTCGTGGACTACTGGCTCAGCCGCCAGGCCATGTCGCTGCTGGCCCGGGACGTCGGCGAATACGTGCTGGCCCCGGGCGTGTATCCCCCGATTCCCGGCATCGACGAAGTCCGGGTCAAGGTCGTGCGCGACCTGTCCGACCAGGAACTGCAACGCTGGGGCCGCGAGTTCGGCAAGCTGTTCGGCGCCCGCTGAGCCCGGCGGCCGCCATGGAAATCCGCATCGCAGGCCTGTGCAAGACCTATCGGTCCGAAGGCCGCACCGTCGCCGCCCTGGATCATGTCGATCTCACCATCCCGGCCAACGAGATCTTCACCCTGCTGGGGCCCAGCGGCTGCGGCAAGACGACGCTGCTGCGCTGCATCGTCGGCCTGGAGACGCCCGACGCCGGCGAGATCCGCATCGGCGACGACATCGTCTGGTCGTCGGAACGCCGCATCGCCGTGCCCACCGAAAAGCGCGGCCTGGGCATGGTGTTCCAGACCTATGCCATCTGGCCGCACATGTCGGTCTTCGACAACATCGCCTATCCGCTGCAGGTGCGCGGCGCGCCCCGGGCGCGGATCCGTGAAAAAGTCACGCGGGCGCTGGAATTCGTCCAGCTGCGCGGCGTCGAGCGGCAGCCCGCCACGCGCCTGTCCGGCGGCCAGCAGCAGCGCGTGGCCCTGGCCCGCGCCCTGGTGGCCGAACCGCGCGTCATCCTGTTCGACGAGCCCCTGTCCAACCTGGACGCCAAGCTGCGCGAGGAAACCCGCAAGCTGCTGCGCCGGTTCCTGGGAGAACTGGGCATCACCGCGATCTACGTCACCCACGACCGGGTCGAAGCCCTGGCCTTGTCGCACACCATCGCCGTGATGCAGGCCGGACGCGTGATCGAGACCGGCACCCCCCAGCACATGTATTTCGACGCGCAACACCGCTACGTGGCGGACTTCATCGGCCGCGCCAACCAGTTCCCGGCCATCGTCCGCCAGCGGGAGAACGACTACATCCTGGCGCGCTGCGGCCTGGGCACGATCCACTGCCAGGCACGCGACCTGCCGGAAGGCGCCGAGGCCACGCTGTGCATCCGCCCGGAATTCATCCGCGTCACGCGCCACGAGGTCGGGCCGGGCTTCAACGTCATCGAAGGCACGATCGAATCCATGGAGTTCGTCGGCGAGGTCTACGAGGCCGAGATCCGCATCAACGACGAACGGCTGCTGGCGCGCATCGACCCCGACGTCCGGGCCGCGCCCGGCGAGCGCGTCGAGATCCGCCTGGATCCGGCCCACTGCCTGCTGCTGAGCGCCTGAGACAGGGCCTGTCCACATGACCTCCCGTCCCCGGTCGCGCGCCCTGAGCTGGACCCTCATCGTCCTGGTCGGCTTCCTGACCTTGTGCCCGGTCCTGATGCTGCTGCTGGGCAGCCTGTCCCAGGGCCTGACCGCCTTCGGCCAGTTCACCCTGTCGAAATACGTCCGCGCCTACACCGATCCGTACCTGTGGGACGTGACCTTCAACACGGTGGTGTTCGTGCTGGGTTCGTCGCTGCTGGCGACGCTGCTGGCGCTGTTCCTGGCCTACCTGAACACCCGCACCGACATCCCCGCCAAGCCGCTGTTCACGGTGCTGTCCATCGTCCCGATGATGATCCCGCACCTGCTGTTCTCGGCCAGCTGGGCGCTGCTGCTGAACCCCAGCAACGGCCTGCTCAACCAGGCGCTGCAGGGGCTGTTCGGCCTGGAATCGGCGCCGTTCGACATCTATTCGCTGTGGGGCATGACCCTGGTCGAGGGGCTGCTGAACATGCCCATCGCCTACCTGATCATCGCGCCCGCCATGGCCGCCTTCGACCCGTCGCTGGAAGAAGCCGCGCGGGTGTCGGGATCCAGCTGGATGCGCACCCTGCTGCGGGTCACCCTGCCGGTCCTGCGCCCCGCCATCCTGGCGGCCCTGATCCTGGGCGTGGTGCGCAGCCTGGCGTCCTATGCCGTGCCCCGGGTCCTGGGCACGCCCGGCCGGGTGGACGTGCTGGCCACCTATCTGTACGACATGATCTCCACCGGCTTCGCCCCGGACTACGGCCAGGCCGCCGCCGTCGGCATGAGCGTGCTGTCGGCCTCCATCGCCCTGATCGTGCTCTACCGCGCCCTGACGGCCGAGGGCGAAAAATACGTCACGGTCTCGGCGCGCGGCTTCCGGCCCGGCCAGATCGAACTCGGTCCGATGCGGCGCCCGCTGGGCCTGGCCGTCGGATTGCTGTGCCTGCTGATGGTCGTGCTGCCGGTGCTGGTGCTGCTGTACACCTCGCTGGTGCCCTACGTCATGCCGCCCGGCGCGCAGGCCTTCGCCGCCATGGACCTGCGGCACTGGATCGCCGTCTTCCACGAACCCGGCGCCCTGCTGGCGCTGCGCAACAGCCTGTTCCTGGCGGTCGTGGGAGCCACGCTGGGTGTGGCGCTGTCCCTGGGCGTGGCCTATGTCGTCGTCAAGACGCGCGGTCCGCTGGCGACCCTGCTGGAAACGCTCAGCTTCCTGTCGTTCTCCTTTCCCGGCATCGTCATCGGCATCGGCTTCATGTGGTTCTTCGTGCAGACGCCGCTGTATTCCACGCTGGCCGCCCTGCTGCTGGCCTACATCGCGGCCTACCTGCCCTACGGGGTCCGGCCCCTGGCCAGCGCCTTCGTGCAGATCCACGGCCACCTGGAGGAGTCCTCGCTGGTCTGCGGGGCCGGCCGCCTGACCACCCTGCGGCGCGTCGTGATCCCGCTGCTAGTCCCGGGCATCGTGTCCGCCTGGATCCTGATGGCGACCATGTTCCTGCGCGAACTGACCGTGTCCGTGGTGCTGTCGCGCCCCGGCACGGAGGTCCTGGCGATCCAGATCCTGGGCTACGCCGACGACGGCCTGTGGGGCAAGCTGTCGGCCCTGGGCCTGTTCATGATCGTGCTGTCCACGGTCCTGGTGCTGTGCGCCCAGGCCGCGGGCCGCGCCTTCCGGCGGCGCCAGGGGCTGTAGGTCACCAGGGCCGGTCGACCCCGGCCGGCCCCGCGCGCCCGGCGGATCCTTTCAGTGCAGGGTCCCGCCGTCCCCGGTGTCCGCGTCGGAGGCGCCGTCGTCGGCGTCGTATTCGTCGACCCGCATGTCCGGCGCCCCCATCACCGCTTCCCAGCTGCGCTGCGGCAGATAGGTCTGCAGGCGCGCGATGGCCTGGCGGATCAGGGCGTCGTGCAGTTCATGGCCGACGTTCGACGCCATGTCCAGGGTCGCGTCGCCCCCCAGCTCGGCCAGGTGGCCGTGGACCTGGCGCGCCTGGTCCACGGGCGCGACGCCGTCCGCCGCGCCGTGCAGCAGGTGCAGGGTGCTCAGCACGGGGGCGGTCCGCGGCAGCGTGGCGAAGCGGGTGGAGAACAGCAGCGCCCGGCCGGCCAGCCCCGCGTCGGCGCATACGGCCTCCAGCGCCACGGCGGCGCCCTCGGAGAACCCTGCCAAAGCCGTCTGCTCGCCATTCAGGCCGCGGCTGCGCTGCAGCGCGCGGATCTCGCCCGCCAGGGCGACACCCGCCTCGGCCACCAGGCCGACATAGGCTTCGGCGTCCGGATCCGCCCGGGCGATCCAGCGCCGCGACGCGCCCGCGCCGAACGGCCCGTGCGGCTGGACGATCAACGCCTGGGGGAATGCCTGGCGGATCGCCGCCACCAGATCCAGCACCTGGTCTGGCGCGGCCGATTCGCCGTGCAGCACGACGAAAAGCTGCGCGGGTTCGCCCGAGGACGGTTCGATGATCAGGGGGTCGGGACGGGGATCGGACATGGGGAGTTCGGAGTAATCGGTTCGGATTCGTCAGGCTGGGGCCATTTTACAGTTGCGGCAGCTCTCCACCTCCCGGCCTGCAGGCCGGTCGGATTCGTCAGGCACAGAGCAGTCCGCAGGGACTGCTCTGTGTCCTGACTCATCCTGCGAATCCACCAGCGTCCAGGAATTGCTGTTCTTCGGGCGTGGTGTCG
>CBFGXR010000204.1:0-4396 GCA_965652675.1 uncultured Castellaniella sp. | reverse complement strand
AGGCCGCGAGCGCTTCGTGGGCATCCAGCGGCAGCACGTGACCGACGTACTGGTCCGGGCGGACGACGACGAGGGCGCCTCGTTCGCGGTCGATGCCGCGCAGGTCGAAGATGTCCTCGCCCTTGTCGAGATCGGGGCTGAACGTCTTTTCGTAGTCGATCAGGCCGAAGCGGCCCTTGCGCGGCAGCAGCACCGGCGACAGGGCGTCCACCTCGATCTCGCGGTGGCCTTGCTGGTAGATCGCGCGGACGTCGATCACGCTGTCGGGATCGGCCTGGGCGGGCGTGAAGCGCCGCAGGGGTGAATCGGGAGAATCGGCCAGCCAGCCGAGCAATGCGCGCAGCCGTTCGGTCGTGGCGTCGGCGAAGGCATAGAGCCGCCATGCGCCGTCGGCGCGGTGCGCGTGGCCCAGGTGCGTCGGCCGGGCGTCGGCGACCCGGATCACCGGCGCCGAGTGGAAGCGCGTGCCGATCGTGAAGCCCCGCGCCAGATCCTGGTGTTCGGACGTGCCGACCAGGGGGCCGGCGGGGTAGTGCGTCGCCAGCCCCGCCGTGTAGCGGCCCGAACGGACGAAGTAGTCCTGCAGTTCGGCCGGATCCACGCCGCCGCGTTCGGGGTGCGCAGGATCCTTCGGCGGCGAGCCCATGATGGCCGACCATTCCTTGTCGAAATCGATCAGGTCCTGCGCGACCGGCTGGCGCTCGGCCGAATAGGTATGCAGCAGGGTGGGCGCGGCCCGGCCTTCCAGGACCGCCGCCAGCTTCCAGCCGAGGTTGAAGGTGTCCTGCATGGAGACGTTCATGCCCTGTCCGGCCTTGGCGCTGTGCGTGTGGCAGGCGTCGCCGGCGATGAAGACGCGCGGCAGCCGGGCGCCGACCTGGTCTTCCGGCACGTCGTCGAATTTGTCGGTCACGCGCTGGCCGACTTCGTAGACCGAGGCCCAGGCGATGTCCTTGACCTCCAGCGTGTACGGATGCAGCACTTTCTGTGCGACCGCGATCAGCTGTTCGGGCGGCGTGCGGCGGATTTCGTCGCGGCGGGCGGGATCGACCTCGCCGAGGTCGACGTACAGGCGCACCAGATAGCCGCCTTCGCGCGGGATCAGCAGGATGTTGCCTTCCTGGGCCGACTGGATCGCCGCCTTGATGCGGATGTCGGGGAAGTCCGTCACGGCCAGGATGTCCATCACGCCCCAGGCGTGGTTGGCGACGTCCCCATGCAGTTCGCGGCCGATCGAGGTGCGCACGGCGCTGCGCGCGCCGTCGGTGCCGACGACGTATTTCGCGTGGATCGTGCGTTCGGCGCCGCCGTCCGTGGGCCGCAGCGTCACGGCGACCGGATGGTCGCCCGAATCCGCGACCTGGACCCGGACGACTTCCAGGCCGTAGTCGGGCACGAGCCGGGTCGCCGATTTTTCCATGTAGTTCAGCAGATGCTGCTGCAGGCGAGCCTGGTTGACGATGACGTGCGGCATTTCCGACAGCTCGCTGGCGGCGTCGTTGACGCGGCCGGTGCGCGCGATGCGGGAACGGTCCTGCGCGTCGGGGCGCCAGAAGACCGTCTCGTTGATCCAGCAGGCTTCGCGCAGCAGGGACGAGGAAAGTCCGAAGGCGTCGAGCATTTCGACCGTGCGGGAAGCGACGCCGTCCGCGTGGCCCAGTTCGAGCGGGCCCGGGCGTCGTTCGACGATGCGGGTGGTGAACCCGGAAAAGGTCGAGAGCTGCGCGGCCAGCACCAGGCCGGCCGGGCCGGTGCCGACGATCAGCACGTCGACGGTATCGGGCAGGGTTTCGGGCGGATGTGCAAAGCCGGGGGCCGGCGCCTGGGCTTCGGGATCGCCGAATTGGTAGCCATCGAGGTAGTACTGCATGGTCGGATCTCCGAAGACGAGGAATCGTTGGATGATTGAATATTCCGTATGCCAACTAATTTAATCAGTACACCAACGAATTGTTATAGGGAATAACCCGCAGTGTCGTGTTTTGCCGTGCGCGCCATTCCTCCGTACACTGCCCGGCATGCTACGCATCGACAATCTCGGCAAGCGCTACGGCGACCATCTCGTCTTCCAGGGGCTCACGCGGACGTTTTCGCCCGGCTGCGTGGCCTTGTGCGAAGAAGACAGCACCGGCAAATCCAGCCTGCTGGGCATCATCGCGGGCGTGATCGCGCCGGACGCGGGGGATGTCCTGGTCGACGGGCATTCGATGGTCCGCGACCCCTTGCGCGCCCAGGCCCGCCTGGCCTACGTGCCCGACGACTGCCTGGCATTTCCGTTGCGGACGGGGCGTGAGCTGCTCGAACAGGTCGCCGCGGAGAAGCACGTCGTCCTCGGCGACGACGTGCTCGATCTGGCCTGCCGGCTGGGGCTGGAACCGCATCTGGACAAGCGCTTCGAGCAGATGTCCACGGGCACGCGGCGCAAGGTCTTTCTGACGGCCGCCGCGCTGGGCGACCCGGCCGTCGTCGTCGCGGACGGCCCGAGCAACGGACTGGACGCGCAAGCCCGCGCCGTGCTGGTCGAGCAGTTCAGGATCTGGTCCCGGGACCGCGTCGTGCTGTTCGCCAGCCATGACGCCGGACTGGTGCGGGCCTGCGGGGCGGAAGCGGTCGAGGTGGCGGCGCTGCGCTAGGCGTGGCGTTCCGGCATGCCGGTGCGGCGCATGGCCGCCTCATCGGGGATCAATGGCCCGACAGCGCGGGCGCGTAGGTTTTCACGAAGAACGCCAGCGTGATGCAGGCGGTGGCCAGCAGCGTGACGGCGCGGATGATGCCTGGGCGTGCGCGCCGCCCGATGCAGGCGCCGCCGTATCCGCCCATGATCGCGCCCGCCAGCATGGCCAGCGTCTCGGGCCAGCGCACCGCGCCGGCCGCGATGAAGACCAGCACCGCCACCACGTTGGCGGCGCTGACCAGCAGCGTGCGCGGCGCATTCAGGCGCTTCAGGTCGCAGTTGTCGAGCAGCCCCCACATCGCGATCATCATGATCCCGACCGCGCCGCCGAAGTAGCCGCCGTAGATGCCAAGCGCGAACTGGACGGCCAGCACCGCGTGCGCATGGATGTGCCAGCGTGCGCGCAATGCCTCGCCGATGCGCCGTCCGCATGCGAGTGCGATGGACGCGATCAGCAGCAGCCATGGCAGCACGAACGTGAATGCCGTGGAAGACGTCCGCAGCAACAGCAGCGCTCCGACCAGGCCGCCGCACAGCGTCGTCGCCAACAACGCGCGCAATGACACGTCGCCGACCGGTTGCAGCCCGTCGCGGTAGGCCCAGGCGCTGGCCAGTCCGCCCGGAAACAGCGCGACCGTACTGGAAGCATTCGCCTGGACCGGAGGCACGCCGGCCGCGATCAGCGCAGGCAGGCTGACGAACGATCCGCCTCCGGCCAGCGCATTCATCGCGCCAGCCAGGATTCCAGAGGAAAACACCAGGGTCATCGAGTTCATGGAAGCGATGTTAGTCATTCGCCCGCATCCCAACAATCTGGAAGTTCCAATGCTAGACTTCGGATATTCCGAATGCACAAGGCACGGGGATATGCGCTTCGACCTGACCGACATGCGGATTTTCCTGACCGTGGTGGAATGCGGCAGCCTGACGCAGGGCGCCCGGGCGATTCATCTGGCGCTGGCTTCGGTCAGCGAACGCATTGCCGGCATGGAGACGGCATTGGGCACGCCGCTGCTGGAGCGGAACCGCCGCGGCGTGCGCGCCACCGCCGCGGGCGAGGCCCTGGTCCGGCATGCCCGTTCGATCCTGGGCCAGGTCGAACAGATGCGTGGGGAACTGCGAACCTACGCGACGGGCCTGAAAGGCCGCATCCGGCTGCTCTCCAACACCGCCGCCCTGGTGGCGTTCCTGCCGGCGCGGCTTTGCGGGTTTCTGGCGTTTCATCGCGATCTGTCCGTCGACCTGGAGGAGCGGACCAGCGCGGACATCGTCCAGGCCCTGGGCGACGGGCGCGCCGAGCTGGGCATCGTCGCGGACATCGCGGATCTCGGCGCGCTGCAGTCGCGCCTGATCGCCAGCGATCAGCTCGTCGTGGTCGCCGGCCGCTCTCATCGTGTGGCCGGGCAATCGCATGTGGCCTTCGCCGACCTTCTGGGCGAGCCGATCGTGGGCATGGCGGACGCGGCGCTGGAGACGCATCTCGCGGAACGCGCGTCGCGGCTGGGCCGCCAGCTCGACTACCGCATCAAGCTGCGGAACATCGAACACGTGGCCATGCATGTCGAGGCGGGCATCGGCGTTTCGATCCTCTCGGAGGCGCTGGCCCGGACGCTGCGGCGCGATCTGGTCATGCGGCCGCTTTCGGAAGCCTGGGCGGCCCGGCGGCTCTGCCTTTGCGCGCGCGACTTCACCGCCCTGACCCCGCACGCCGGCCTGCTTGCC
>CBFGXR010000203.1:0-4422 GCA_965652675.1 uncultured Castellaniella sp. | reverse complement strand
GACCCTGGCCAGATCCGCCGCCGAGGTGAAGGCGTCGGCGTGGAAGGCGTCGGGCGCCAGTCCGCACCGCTCGACGAAGTCGCGGCGCGCGGCCTCGACCATCACCGGGGCGCCGCAGGCGTAGACCTGGTGGCCCGACAGATCGGGCAGATCGTCCATGACGGCCCGATGCACCCAGCCGGTGCGGCCCGTCCAGCCGTCACCGGGTTCGGCCTCGGACAGGACCGGCACGTAGCGGAAGCCCGGCAGGCGGTCCCGCCATTCGAGCGCCAGGGCCTGCCGGTACAGGTCGGCGGGACGGCGGCCGCCCCAGTACAGCGTCGCCGGGCGCGTGTCGCCCCGGGCCAGCATGCCTTCGATCATGGCCTGGATGGGGGCGAAGCCCGTGCCGCTGGCCAGGAAGACGATCGGCCGGGGATCGTCGGGCTCCAGGAAAAAGGAACCCAGCGGCCCCTCGATGCGCAGGATCTCGCGCGGCTTGAGCGGTTCGTCGCCCGCGCCGAACACCCGGCTGGTGAACAGTCCGCCCGGCATGTGGCGCACGTGCAGGCGCACGCGGTGATCGTCGGCCTGGCCGCAGGCCATGGAATAGCTGCGCCGGCTGCCGTCCTTGAGGATGAATTCCAGGTACTGCCCCGGCTGGAAACGGAAGGCTTCGGCCGAGGGCAGCTGCAGGGTGATTTCCATCACGTCGGGCGCCAGCGGTTCCAGGGACAGCACCCGCACCGGCATCTTGCGCACCACGATGTCGTCGGCCATGCGGATTTCGCGGGCCTCGACCACCAGGTCGGAGGCCGGACGCGCCTGGCACAGCAGGGTATGCCCCCGCGCCAGGTCGGCCGCGTCGAGGATGCGGGCCGGCGCCGGCCCCGCGTCGTATTCGCCCGAGACCACCCGGCCCTCGCAGGTGGAGCTGGTGCCGTTGCGGCAGCTGTAGGGCAGGACGATGCCGGCCGCCAGGGCGGCGTCCAGGACCGTCTGCCCCGGCTCGACCGTGAATTCCCGATCGGCCGGCAGCACCGTGACCTTGAAGCTCATGATGTGGATTCCATCGGCGTGTTGCAGTGCAAGAGCCTTATTCTAGCCCCCCGCTCCGGTCTAGTCCCCCGCCCCCGGCCAGAGGCTGGGCTGCTTGATCTTGACGTCCAGCAGGCGCCCCTTGCGGGCCCGCCGGCCGGCGTACAGGGCCAGCTCGTCCGGCGTCAGGACCAGTTCCGTGTCGCGCGCCCGGTAGACGCCGCGCAGCACCACGCCCGCGGCTCCCACGCCGGCCCACTGTTCGATGCGGTCGCCCTCGTCCAGCCCCATCAGGATGGTGCCGCGTCCGCCGCTGGCCAGGGTCTTCAGTTCGTCGAGCGCCACCACCAGGAACTTGCCCTTGCGGCTGAGCAGCGCCACGGCCGTATCGTCGCCGCGCAACAGCAGCGGCTTGAGCAGCGTGTCGCCCTTGTCCAGCGTGATGAACTGCTTGCCGGCGTGCTGGCGGGTGGACAGGTCGCCGATCCGCGCCAGGAAGCCGTAGCCGGACGCCACCCCCAGCAGCACGCGTCGATCGGCGGCGCCCGCGAGCATGTGGACGATGCGGCTGCCCGGTTCCAGGCCGACCATCGAAGTCACCGGCTGCCCGTCGCCGCGCGCCGACGGCAGGCTGGCGACCGCGATGCTGTAGGACCGGCCGGTGTTCGACAAGGCCATCAGCTCCTGCGTGCTGCGACATTCGATGGCGTCGTACAGGGCGTCGCCCGTCTTGAAGCCGAACTGCGACGCGTCGTGGCCGTGGCCCTGGCGGGCGCGCAGCCAGCCCTTCTGGGACACCACCACCGTGACGGGCTCGTCCACCACCTGGGTTTCCAGGACGGCGCGCTCGGCCGTCTCGATCAGCGTGCGCCGGTCGTCGCCGTACTGCTTGGCGTCGGCCTCGATCTCGCGGATCATCAGGCGCTTGAAGGCGGCGGGATCGTCCAGCAGTTCCTGCAGCGCCAGCCGGTCCTCGCGCTTCTGCGCCAGTTCCTGTTCGATGCGGATGCCTTCCAGCCGGGCCAGCTGGCGCAGGCGCATTTCCAGGATGTCGTCGGCCTGGCGCTCGCTGAGGCGGAAGCGTTCCATCAGCGCCGCGCGGGGTTCCTCCGCCTCGCGGATGGTGCGGATGACCTCGTCCACGTTCAGGTAGACGATGCTGCGGCCTTCCAGGATGTGGATGCGGTCCAGCACCTTGTCCAGGCGATGGCGGGTGCGCCGCGTGACCGTCTGCGCGCGGAAGGCCAGCCAGGATTCCAGGACCTGGCGCAGGCTGCGCTGGCCCGGCCGACCGTCGGTGTCGATGCACACCAGGTTGACCGGCACATTGCCTTCCAGGCCGGTGCGCACCAGCAGCATGTTGACGAACTCGTCGCGGTCGATGCGGCTGGTCTTGGGTTCGAACACCAGCCGCACGGGGTCCTGCTTGCCGGATTCGTCGCGCACCGAATCCAGCATGCCCAGCACCAGCGCCTTGGTCTGCTGCTGCTCGGCCGACAGGGATTTCTTGCCGGCGCGCGGCTTGGGATTGGTCAGGTCCTCGATGGTCTCCAGGATCTTCTGGGCCGAGGCGCCGGGCGGCAGTTCGGTGACCACCAGTTGCCACTGGCCGCGCGCCATGTCCTCGAAACGCCAGCGCGCGCGGGCCTTCAGGGAGCCCCGGCCGACGGCGTAGATCTGGGCGATGTCCCCGGCCGGCGTGATGATCTGGCCGCCGCCGGGGAAATCGGGCCCCGGCACCAGGGCGAACAGTTCCTCGTCGGGCAAGGTCGGCTTGCGCAGCAGGGCCACGCAGGCGCGCGCGACCTCGCGCAGATTGTGCGAGGGGATTTCGGTGGCCATGCCCACCGCGATGCCCGAGGCGCCGTTCAGCAGCATGATCGGCAGGCGCGCCGGCAGGCACACGGGTTCCTGCTGGCTGCCGTCGTAGTTGGGCGTGAAATCGACCGTGCCCTCGTCCAGCTCGTCGAGCAGCAGCCGGGAGAACGGCGTCAGGCGGGCCTCGGTGTAGCGCATGGCGGCGGCGTTGTCGCCGTCGCGCGAACCGAAGTTGCCCTGCCCGTCGATCAGGGGATAGCGCAGCGCGAAATCCTGCGCCATGCGCACCATGGCGTCATAGGCCGCCTGGTCGCCGTGCGGGTGGTATTTGCCCAGCACGTCGCCCACCACGCGGGCGGATTTCACGGGCCGGGCCTGCGGCCCCAGGCCCATCGCGTCCATGGCGTACAGGATGCGGCGCTGCACCGGCTTCTGGCCGTCGGACACTTCCGGCAGCGCGCGGCCGCGCACAACCGACACGGCGTAGTCCAGGTAGGCCTGTTCGGCGTAGCGCGCCAGCACCAGGCCGTCGTCATCGACGCCGTCCGGCGATTCAGTCTGATTCAGATCCATTTGCGTTCCTCAAACATCCACGTCGGCCAGATTGCCCTTTTCTTCGAGCCAGCCGCGCCGCTGGGCGGCCTCGCCGCGCGCCATCAGCATGTCGAACATGCGCGCCGAGGCCGGCAGGCCCTCGCCGCCGTGGCGCACCCGCGCCAGGCGGCGGGTGTCCGGGTTCAGCGTCGTGTCCCAGAGCTGTTCGGCGTTCATCTCGCCCAGGCCCTTGAAGCGGCTGATGCGCCAGCCGCCTTCGCGCAGGCCCTCGCCGCGCAGCTTGTCCAGCACCGCGTCCAGTTCCGCCTGGTCCAGGCAGTAGAGCTTGCGCGCCGGGCGCTTGCCGGCCGCCGGCACGTCCACGCGGAACAGCGGCGGGCGGGCGATGTAGACGTGGCCGGCCTCGATCAGACGCGGAAAATGGCGCAGGAACAGGGTCAGCAGCAGCACCTGGATGTGCGCGCCGTCCACGTCCGCGTCCGACAGGATGCAGATGCGGCCGTAGCGCAGGCCCGACAGGTCGGCCTCCTGGCCGGGGCCGTGCGGATCGACGCCGATGGCCACGGAAATGTCGTGGATTTCCTGGTTGGCGAACAGCCGGTCGCGCTCGACTTCCCAGGCGTTCAGGATCTTGCCGCGCAGCGGCAGGATGGCCTGGAATTCCTTGTCGCGGCCCATCTTGGCCGAACCGCCGGCCGAGTCGCCCTCGACCAGGAAGACCTCGGTGCGGTTCACGTCCGTCGATTCGCAGTCGGTCAGCTTGCCCGGCAGCACGGCCACCCCCGAGCCCTTGCGCTTTTCGACCTTGCGCGCGGCGCGCGAGCGGGCCTGCGCCTGGCCGATGGCCAGTTCGGCGATCTTCTTGCCGAATTCCACGTTGGCGTGCAGCCACAGTTCCAGCGCGTTGCGCAGGAAGCCGCCCACCAGGCGCACCGCGTCGCGGCTGTTCAGGCGTTCCTTGATCTGGCCCTGGAACTGCGGGTCCAGGATCTTGGCCGACAGGATGAAGCTGGCGCGCGCGTACACGTCCTC
>CBFGXR010000202.1:0-4430 GCA_965652675.1 uncultured Castellaniella sp. | reverse complement strand
AGGTAGATGTAGGTGGACGATACGTAGGTCGGCGTGCCGTAGATGCCCTCGACCCCGAAGCCCAGGGTGCTGACGATCTGGTCGAAGCCGTAGCCGCGGTGCATGAAGGGCCCGGGCATGTACTGGCCGAACAGGCCATAGGCCAGGAACAGGCCGCAGATGATCGGCAGCGCCCAGCCCATCATGCGGCGGGTGGCCTCGAAGACCAGCAGGACGGTGATGATGCCCACGACCATGTCGGCGTCGGTCATCTGGCCGGCGCGCGCCGTCAGGTCGGATTCATAGACCCAGTGGTACAGGCTGAGGGTGAAACCCAGGATCCCCAGGATCCAGCCCAGCGTCCGGTTCGCCCGGCCGCCGCTGGAATACAGGGAAAAGACCATCAGCAGGACGAAGCCGACGTGGATGCAGCGGACCACCTGGCTGGACAGCGGGCTGTAGGCCGCAGTCCAGATCTGGAAGCAGGAAAAGACGACGGCGATCCAGAAGATGGCGCGCGGCAGGGGCTGGGCCGCGGTATCGTGGGGAGAGCTCATAAGCGGGAACCTGGGGATTGAAAAGGCGGTTCAGACGCAGGTCGGAACCGCCCGGAGGGAGGGGAGTGAGCGTCGCGGCCCCGGGCGGGCCCGGAG
Organism: uncultured Castellaniella sp.; assembly: GCA_965652675.1. Classification (GTDB taxonomy): domain Bacteria; phylum Pseudomonadota; class Gammaproteobacteria; order Burkholderiales; family Burkholderiaceae_B; genus Castellaniella. The sequence continues at coordinate 3,798 of CBFGXR010000202.1, read as the reverse complement.
GCGGCGCGGCGCCCGCCCGGGATCACTTGATCAGGCCCACTTCCTTGTAGTAGCGCTCGGCGCCTGGGTGCAGGGGCACCGGCATGCCTTTCAGGGCGTTGTCGCGCTCGATCGATTTGGCGGCATTGTGCGCGGATTTCAGGGTGTCGAGCTGTTCGTAGAAGACCTTGGTCATCTGGTAGACCAGGTCGTCGGGCACCGTCGAGGCGGTCACCAGGAAGTTCGGCACCGCCGCCGTGGGCGTGTCTTCGGTCTGGCCTTCGTAGGTGCCGGCGGGGATGGTGGCCGGCTGATAGGCCGCGTTGCCGATCTTGGCGATGACGTCGGCGGGGATGGGCACGACCGTGATCTTGACCGAGGTCGCCAGGTCGCGGATGGAGGACACGCCCAGGCCGGCGGACTGCAGGGTCACGTCCAGCTGGCGGTTCTTCATCAGTTCGACGGATTCGCCGAAGGGCAGGTATTCGACCTTGTCGAAGTCGGCGTAGGTCAGGCCGGCGGCCTTGAGGACGGCGCGGGCATTCAGTTCCGTGCCGGAACGGGCGGCGCCCACGGAGATGCGCTTGCCCTTCAGGTCGGCCAGGGTCTTGATGCCGGAATCGCCGTTGGCGACGATCTGGATGTAGTTGTTGTAGGTGGCCGTCATGCCGCGCAGGTTCTTCAGCGGGGCCTTGAAGCCGGCTTCGGCGTTGCCGGTGTAGGCGTCGGACACGGTGTCGGCCAGCGCGAACGCGAGTTCGCCGCGTCCGGCCTGCAGCAGGTTCATGTTCTCGGCCGAAGCCTTGGAGACCTGGGCGGTGGACTTGGCGTCGGGGATGTGCTTGTTGTAGATCTGGGACAGCGCCACGCCCAGCGGGTAGTAGACGCCGCTCTGGCCGCCGGTCAGGATGTTGATGAACTTGGTGTCCGCCTGAGCGGGAGCGGCGGCGATGGCGGCGGTGACCGCCACGGCGCACGCGGCCAGCCATTTCGTGATGGGCATGGTGATTCCTCTTCAGTGTCGATGGGGATGCGAACCTGAATAGTAGCAAGGGTCGCCCTGCGCACCACTCCGTAATCACCCTAGAAAAAACAGGGGATTTCCCGCATTTGATCCGGATTCTTCCTGGATCGGACGGCATGCCGGAGGCCCGGCCGGACCGATCCGGGGAGATCGGTCCGGGTCCGGCCCGGCGGGCGCCTCGGCTATACTGCCCGTGATCAGGCCCACATCGGGCGCGACCGCCGCCCGCCCCATGAAACTGCCCTCCGCGCCCCGTATCGATCTGCTGGAGCCCGCCGTGATGCTGGCGACGGTGCTGCAATGGCTGATCCTGGCCTCCCTGACCGGGCTGGTGGTCGGCGCCGGCACCAGCCTGTTCCTGCACGCGCTGTTCTTCGCGACCGGCCGCACCCAGTCCATGCCTTTGTGGGCCTACTGGATCCTGCTGCCCCTGGCGGGCCTGGCCAACGGCCTGCTGATGGGCCATGCGCGCCGCCGCCTGGAGGCGTCCGGCCTGAAGGATTCCATCTTCGCCGCCGTGCACGAGCAGGGCGGCCGCATGCCCTGGCGCACCCTGTGGATCAAGCCGGTGGCGGCCATCATCACCCTGGCCTGCGGCGGCTCCGCCGGCAAGGAAGGCCCCTGCTCCCATCTGGGGGCATCGCTGGGCGCGGTGATCGGGCAGCTGTTCAGGCTGAACGCCGACCTGCGCCAGCGCATCGTGGCCTGTGGCGTCAGCGCGGGCTTCGCCAGCGTGTTCGGCACGCCCATCGCCGGCGCCCTGTACGGCGTGGAAATGCTGATCATCGGCCGCATCCGCCACGATTTCCTGTTTCCCGCGCTGATCGCGGGGGTGACTTCCTACCAGGTCAGCAAGGCCCTGGGCATTCCCTACGAGCACTACGCCGTCGACGTGCTGCCGGTGTTTTCCGAGTCGCTGTTCCTGCGCACCATCCTGGTCGGCATGCTGTGCGGCCTGGTGGCGCGCGTGTTCGTGGACCTGATCTACGCCGTGCGCAACGCCTGCCAGCGGCTGCAGGCCCGCTGGGCCGTGTGGCCGCCGCTGATGCCGCTGACGGGCGGCCTGGTCCTGGCGCTGCTGGTGTCCTTCGCCATCCCCACGGATTACCTGGGCCTGAGCCTGCCGCTCATGGACCGGGCCCTGTCGGGCGAGGCCATGCCTTATGCCGGTTTCCTGTGGAAGACGATCCTGGTGGCGGTGACCCTGGGCTCGGGCTTCTACGGCGGCATCGTCACGCCCCAGTTCGTCATCGGCGCCGTGGCGGGCAACGCCTTCGCGCACCTGTTCGGCATCAGCCCCGTCCTGGGCGCCGCCGTGGGGCTGGTGTCGGTGGTGGCCGCCGCGTCGAACACGCCGCTGGCCGCCATCCTGATGGGGGTGGAACTGTTCGGCGGCGCGGTCGGCACGCTGTACGCGGCCGGATCGGCCATCGCCGCCTATCTGATCATCGGCCACCGCAGCGTCTATCCCGACCAGCGTCTGGGACACGCCAAGTCTTCCTGGATGCGGGTGCGGCCCGACATCCCCGTCGGCCAGGAAAAGACGCACCTGTCCTATGGCCTGCTCAAGAGCTGGCGCCAGATGCGGAAGCGGGGCTGGCGGATCTGGCCGGGCGCCGGACGGCGCGCGGACGCGGGACGGTCCGCCGAGGACGGAGGCCGGGACGATGCACAGCCCTGAACTGACGCTGGCCGGGATCGGCCTGGCGGCCATGGGGGCCCAATGGCTGGCCTGGCGCCTGCGGGTGCCGGCGATCCTGTTTCTGCTGCTGGCGGGCATCGCCGTGGGGCCGCTGGCCGGCTGGCTGGATCCGGACGCCCTGTTCGGCGATCTGCTGTTCCCCATCGTGTCGCTGTCGGTGGCCGTGATTCTGTTCGAGGGCAGCCTGACACTGGAATTCCACCAGACGCGCGGACTGGAGCAGGTGGTGCGGCGGCTGGTGACCGGCGGTACGCTGATTGCCTGGGTCGTGGCGGCCGTGGCGGTGCACGTCTTCCTGGACTTCCCCTGGGACCTGGCGATCCTGTTCGGCGCCATCACGGCCGTGACCGGGCCGACCGTCATCGCGCCGCTGCTCAAGACCGTGCGCCCCGTGGCGCCGGTGGCCCACGCCCTGCGCTGGGAAGGCATCCTCATCGACCCGATCGGCGCCTTGCTGGCCGTCGTGTCCTACGATCTGATGGTGTCCCTTCGCATGACCCACGAATGGAGCCATGCCCTGTGGGCCTTCGGCGCCACGCTGGCGGTGGGCCTGTGCGTCGGGGCGGCGGCGGGCTGGCTGCTGGGGACGTTGCTGCGGCGCGGCTGGGTACCGGATTCCCTGGTCAACCTGTCGGTGCTGGCGCTGGTGTTCGCCGCCTTCGCCCTGTCCAACGCGGCGCAGCACGAATCCGGCCTGCTGGCCGTGACCATCATGGGCATCTGGCTGGCGAACCGGCCCGGCATCCCGGTGCGCGAGATCCTGGAGTTCAAGGAAACCCTCAGCCAGATCCTGCTGTCGGCCCTGTTCATCCTGCTGGCGGCGCGCGTGGCGCCGGGCCAGTTGCTGGGTCTGGGCTGGCCCGCCCTGGCCGTGCTGGCGGCGATGCTGTGGATCGGACGGCCGCTGAAGGTGCTGTTCTCCACCTGGGGATCGGGCCTGAACTGGCGCGAGCGCGGCCTGCTGGCCTGGATCGCGCCGCGCGGCATCGTGGCGGCGGCGGTGTCCGCCCTGTTCGCGCTGCGCCTGGAAAAGATGGATGTGCCTCACGCCGACCGGCTGCTGCCGATGACCTTCCTGCTCATCATCGGCACG
>CBFGXR010000201.1:0-4462 GCA_965652675.1 uncultured Castellaniella sp. | reverse complement strand
CGGCAGATCGAAGTCGCGGTGATTGCCCGCCAGCCCCGTCAGGCTGGCCGAGGCCACCGTCACGCCGTGGTAGCCGCGCTGGCGGGCGATGATCTTTTTCTTGTCCGGGCGGCCCAGGGCGTTGTTGTAGTACCAGACCATCTTGACGATGGTGTCGTTGGCCTCGGACCCCGAATTGGTGAAGAAGGCCCGGGCCATGCGCCCGCCCGTCAGCCCGATCAGCTTTTCCGCCAGCTCGATCGAGGGCACGTTCGATTTGTGGCTGAAGGTGTGATAGAAGGGCAGGCGCTGCATCTGCTCGTGGGCCACCCGCGCCAGCCGGGGCTCGCTGAAACCCACCGCCACGCTCCACAGGCCCGCCATGCCTTCGATGTATTCCTTGCCCGCCGTGTCGTACACGTGGATGCCGTTGCCGCGATCCATGATGCAGGGGCCGATGTCCCGGTGCTGGACCGCATTGGTATAGGAATGCAATTGATAGGCGACATCGCTGTGCGCCAGATGGTCGGGGGTCGTCATGACGGGATTCCTTTTTTCACAAGTCAAAGATAGGCACCGATCACACGCGCGAGCGTGTCGAAGGCGGGCCGGATTTCATCGGGCGTCGCCCCGGCGTAACCCAGCAACAGGCCGGGGCGGGCGTTGTCCCGCTCCGTGTAATACGTGCTCAGGGCGCGCGTGACCACGCCCTGCTGCAGGGCGTCGCGCACGACCAAGGTGTCATCGACCCCGTCGGGCAGCGCCAGGATCAGGTGCAGGCCGGCGTCGCCGCCGACAACGTCCAGCGCGTCGCCGAAGTGCCGGCGGATTTCTTCGATCAGGCAGTCGCGGCGTTCCGCGTAGCGCCGGCGCACGCGGCGGATGTGGGAGCTCAGGTGCCCCTCGCGGATGAAGTCCGCCAGGACCGCGTGGGTCATCATGTTGCCCTCGCGGTAGAGCTCCGCCACCGAATCGGCGAAGGCGCCGGCCAGCGCCTGCGGCACGACCAGGAACCCGACCCGCAGGCCCGGACACAGGGTCTTGCTGAAGCTGCCGGCGTACAGGACCCGGCCGGCCTCGTCCATGCCCTGCAGGGACGACAGCGGACGCGTGTCGTAGCGGAACTCGCTGTCGTAGTCGTCCTCCAGGATCCAGCACGAGACCTGGCGCGCATAGTCCAGCAGCATGTGCCGCCGCGCCAGGCTCATCACCATGCCCAGCGGATACTGGTGCGAAGGCGCGACCACGATCAGCCGGGGCGGGCGGGCCCGCTCGGATTCGCCCGGCCAGATGCCCTCGTCGTCCACGCGGATCGGCACCAGGCGCAGTCCGGAGGACGTCAGCAGGTTGCGCACGCCCCAATAGGCGGGCTCCTCGACCCAGACCGTGTCGCCCGGATCGCACAGCAGCCGCGCCGCCACGTCGATGCCCTGGTGGATGCCGGTGGTCATCACCACCTGCTGGGCCGTGCTGCGCACGGAGCGCACGCTGCCCAGGTAGTCCGAGATCGCCTGGCGCAGCGGACCGTGGCCGCCGGCCGGCGCGTAGCGCATCAGGTCCCAGGGGCCGGCGCGCCACTGCCGGTTCTGGATGCGGGACCAGGTCTTCAGCGGGAATTCCCGCACGTCCGGAATGCCGGGCATGAAGGCGCCCGCCTGGCGGTTGGAAAAGCCCAGGCTGGACACGAGCCGGCGTCCCCGGCGCGACAGATCGTGTACCGGCGCGGCATGTTCGGCGGCCAGCGTGTCCCCGGCGCCGTCGGCGGCCGGCTCGAGCAGGTCCTGGCGGATGTCCTCGACGTAGGTGCCGCGGCCGACGCCCGCATGCACGTAGCCTTCCTCGGCCAGCTGGTCGTAGACCTGCAGGACCGTATTGCGGGCGATGCCCAGGTCGGCCGCCAGATCGCGCGTCGACGGCAGGCGGGCGCCGGCGGTCAGATGCCCCTCGAGAATGGCTCTACAGATCAGTCGATATAGACGATGATATGCGGGACTATCGTCGGTCGGAGCGAAGTGCTGCTGCAACCATTCAGAGAGAATGAACGCTTCCAAATTGGCCCCATTAAATTTGCTTAAATGGATCTATTTGTCGAACCAAAAGATCAGTATAGTAAAAAAAAAGCAGGGCGGGAACACCTCGCCCCGACAGGAGACAAGCATGACGGAACACAACCAGGACTGGCAGGTCCGCAAGAACGCGGCCATCCCCGACGGCATCGGCATCACCTGCGACTTCTACGCGGACCGCGCCCTGAACGCCGAACTCTGGGACGTGGAAGGCCGGCGCTACATCGACTTCGCGGCCGGCATCGCCGTGGCCAACACCGGCCACCGCCATCCGCGCATCGTGGAAGCCATCCGCGCACAGCTGGACGCCTTCACCCACACCGCCTTCCAGGTCGCGCCCTACGGCTCCTACGTGGAACTGGCCGAACGCATCAACCGCCTGACGCCCGGCGATCACCCGAAGAAGACCGCCTTCTTCACGACCGGCGCCGAAGCCCTGGAAAACGCCGTCAAGATCGCGCGCGCCGCCACCGGACGCACCGGGGTCGTGGCCTTTTCCGGCGCGTTCCACGGCCGCACGTTCATGGGCATGGCCCTGACCGGCAAGGTCGCCCCCTACAAGCAGGATTTCGGCCCGCTGCCGGCCGAGGTCTACCACATCCCCTTCCCCAACCCGCTGGACGGCGTCACCACGCAGGATTCCCTGCGGGCGCTGGACCTGCTGTTCAAGGCCGACATCGGACCGAACCGGGTGGCGGCCATCGTCATCGAGCCGGTCCAGGGCGAAGGCGGCTTCAACGTCGCCCCGCCGGAACTCCTGCGCGCCCTGCGCGAACGCTGCGACGCCCACGGCATCCTGCTGATCGCCGACGAAGTCCAGACCGGTTTCGCCCGCACGGGAAAGATGTTCGCCATCGAGCATTCGGGCGTGACGCCCGACCTGATCACCATGGCCAAGAGCCTGGCCGGCGGCATGCCGCTGTCCGGCGTCTGCGGCCGGGCCGAGCTGATGGACGCCGCGCCGCGCGGTTCGCTGGGCGGCACCTACGCGGGCAATCCGCTGGCCATCGCCGCCGCCCTGGCCGTGCTGGACGTGATCGACGAGGAACGCCTGATCGCGCGCGCCGATGCCCTGGGCCAGCGGCTGCGCCAGGCGCTGGCCGGCTTTGCGCACCCGCGTATCGCCGAAATCCGCGGCCTGGGCGCCATGGTGGCCGCCGAATTCCGCCAGCCCGACGGCCGGCCCGATCCCGACACCGCCGCCCGCATCCAGCGCCGCGCCCTGGAGCGCGGCCTGGTCCTGCTGACCTGCGGCGCCTACGGCCACGTCATCCGCTTCCTCTTCCCCCTGACAATCCCCGATGGCCTGCTGGACGAAGGTCTGGCTATCCTCAAGGAAGCCATGGCCTAGGCCTCGCCAGAAACCGCAGACCCCCCAGGATCAGCCTGGCCACCCCCCTCATCCGCCCCGGAGGTTGCCCCCGATGTCCGCAGTTCCCGCTCCCGAGCCCCTGGTCCGGTTCCAGGGCGTCCAGAAATCCTACGACGGCAGTCACCTGGTCGTCCGGGACCTCAATCTCGACATCCATCCCGGCGAATTCCTGTCCCTGCTCGGTCCTTCCGGCTCGGGCAAGACCACCTGTCTGATGATGCTCGCCGGCTTCGAATCCCCGACCCGGGGCGACATCCTCCTGGAAGGACGCCGCCTGAACGACGTCCCGCCCCATCACCGCAACCTGGGCATGGTGTTCCAGAACTACGCGCTGTTTCCCCACATGACGGTCGAGCGCAACCTGGAATACCCCCTCAAGGTCCGCAAGATGCCCGCCGCGCAGCGCGCGCAGCGCATCCACGAGGCCCTGTCCATGGTGCAGATGCAGGACTTCGCCAAGCGCTACCCCGCCCAGCTCTCGGGCGGACAGCAGCAGCGCATCGCCCTGGCGCGCGCCCTGGTCTTCCAGCCCAAGATCGTCCTCATGGACGAACCATTGGGCGCGCTGGACAAACAGCTGCGCGAACACATGCAGCTCGAGCTCAAGGCGCTGCACCGGCAGCTGGGCATCACCTTCGTCTACGTCACCCACGACCAGAGCGAGGCCCTGACCATGAGCAACCGCATCGCGGTGTTCGACCAGGGCGTCATCCAGCAGGTCTGCGCCGCCGACACGCTCTACGAAACCCCGTGCAACCGCTTCGTGGCGGGCTTCGTGGGCGACAGCAACCAGTTCCCCGGCACCGTGCTCGCCGTCGAAGGCGATCTGTGCCAGGTCGAACTGGCCGGCGGCGTCCAGCTGCGCGGACTCAACGTCCAGGGCCTGACGGCCGGCGCCCCCTGCGTCGTGGCGATGCGCCCGGAACGCGTCCTGCCGGGCGCCGGCGGCGGCGCCAACCCGTTCCAGGCCGTCGCGGTCGATGAAGTCTACTTCGGCGACCACGTCCGCCTGCGGTGCCGCCTGGACGGCGGCGACACCTTCTTC
>CBFGXR010000200.1:0-4467 GCA_965652675.1 uncultured Castellaniella sp. | reverse complement strand
GGCGCAGCACGTCGAACAGGCGCAGCACGGCCTGCGGCGTGAGCACCGAGGTGGGGCAACCTGCAGAAATACATCGTCGGCCGCGAGGTCGTGCGCCAGCCCCGGCTGCTGATCATTGCCCAGCCCACCTGGGGCGTGGACGTGGGCGCGGCGGCGCAGATCCGGGGCGAACTCCTGGCGCTGCGCGACGCGGGCTGCGCCATCCTGCTGATTTCCGAGGAACTGGACGAATTGTTCGAACTGTCCGACCGCCTGGTCGTCCTGGCCAAGGGGCGCCTGTCGCCCCCCATCGACCGCGCCGAGGCCACGCGCGAACGGATCGGCCAGTGGATGAGCGGCCTGTGGCCCGGGGCCGGCGCGGCGGAATCGCCCGCCGGCCGCGCCGTCCCGGAGGCCGCCCATGCTTGAACTCGTCCCCCGCGCGGAACCTTCGCGCCGGATGGTGTGGCTGTCGCCCCTGATGGCGGTCGCGCTGACGGCGCTGTGCGGCGTGCTCATGTTCATGGCCGTGGGCAAGCCGCCCCTGGACGGCCTGGCCGTTTTTTTCGTCGAACCGCTCGCCAGTCTGCACGGCTGGGCCGAGATCGGCGTCAAGATGGCGCCGCTGCTGCTGTGCGCGGTCGGCCTGGCGCTGTGCTTTCGCGCCAACATCTTCAACATCGGGGCGGAAGGCCAGCTGGTCGTCGGGGCGATCGCGTCCGGTGCGTTGATCCTGTCTTTCGATGACGGGACGGGCGGCGGGGGCGGGCCGCTGATGATCGCCCTGGCGCTGCTGGCCGGCGCCCTGGGCGGCGTGGCCTGGGCGGCGCTGGTGGCCTGGCTGCGCGACCGCTATCACGCCAACGAGATCCTGGTGTCGCTGATGCTGGTGTACGTGGCGGAACTGCTGCTCAGCTACCTGGTGCATGGGGTGATGCGCGATCCGGACGGCTTCGGCTTTCCCCAGTCGCGGCTGTTCGACGACGGTTTCCTGCTGCCGGTGTGGCCGGGCACGCGCCTGCACCTGGGCTTCGGGCTGGCGCTGGCGGCGGCGCTGGCGGCCTGGCTGCTGCTGTCCCGCCTGTTCGCCGGCTATCGCCTGACGGTGGGCGGCCTGGCGCCACTGGCCGCGCGCTACGCCGGGTTCTCTTCGCGCCGCGCGCTGTGGGGCTGCATGCTGGGTTCCGGCGCCCTGGCGGGCGTGGCCGGCGCCTGTGAAATCATGGGGCCGATCGGCCAGCTCACACCCTCGGTGTCGCCGGGCTACGGCTTCGCCGCCATCATCGTCGCCTTCGTGGGGCGGCTGCATCCCATCGGCGTGATCTTCGCCAGTTTCGTCATGGCCCTGTTCTACATCGGCGGCGAACTGTCCCAGACGCGCCTGGGCATGCCCGACGCCATCACCGGCATCTTCCAGGGCATTTTGCTGTTCTCGCTGCTGGCCTGCGATGTCCTGATCCACCAACGCCTGCGCTGGAGACGCTGACCATGGACGTATTGGCTCCCCTGATCGCGGCCGCCATGAACGCCGGTACGCCGCTGATGCTGGCGGCCCTGGGGCTGCTCGTCAACGAGAAGTCCGGCGTCATCAATCTGGGTTCCGAAGGCATGATGCTGGTGGCGGCGGCCCTGGGCTTCGCCGTGGCCGTGCAGTCCGGCAGCACAGGGCTGGGCTTTCTGGCCGGGGCCGCGGCCGGCGCCCTGATGGCCGGCCTGTTCGCCTGGCTGGTGGTCTGGCTGGGCGCCAACCAGGTCGCCTGCGGCCTGGCCCTGTCGCTGTTCGGCGTCGGACTGTCCGCTTTCATCGGCATGCCCTATGTCGGCGCCACGATCCAGGCGTTTTCCTGGTCGGTGCCGGGGCTGGCCGATCTGCCCTTCGTCGGCCCGGCCCTGTTCCAGCACCATCCGCTGGTCTATGGCGCCCTGGCGCTGGCCGCCGGGCTGACCTGGTTCCTGTACCGCCCGCGCGCCGGCCTGATCCTGCGCGCCGTGGGCGAATCCCCGGAATCCGCCCATGCGCTGGGCTATCCGGTGCGCCGGATCCGCCTGGCGGCCCTGTTGTTCGGCGGGGCCTGCTGCGGCCTGGCCGGCGCCTTCATGTCGCTGGTCTACACGCCGATGTGGGTCGAGAACATGGTCGCCGGGCGCGGCTGGATCGCCCTGGCGCTGACGCCGTTCGCCACCTGGCGCCCGCTGCGGGTGCTGGTCGGCGCCTATCTGTTCGGCGGCATCACCATCCTGACCTTCCACATGCAGGCGCTGGGGGTGCCGATCGCCTCCCAACTGCTGTCGATGCTGCCCTATCTGGCCACCATCCTGGTGCTGGTCCTGATCTCGCGCAACGTGAACTGGATCCGCATCAACATGCCCGCGTCCCTGGGACGCGTGTTCAATCCCAATCACTGATCGTTGTCGTCCACGGAGACCCTTCCCATGAAAACCCGCTTGATTCGTCAAACCCTGGCGGCCGCCACCGCGGCGGCCAGCCTCTGGGCCGCCGGCCCCGCCGCCGCCCAGGAGCCCCTGAAGATCGGCTTCGTCTACGTCAGCCCGGTGGGCGAGGCGGGCTGGTCCTGGCAGCAGGATCTGGGCCGCAAATACATGGAGCAGCAACTGGGCGACAAGATCAAGACCCAGTTCGTCGAGGACGTGCCCGAAGGCGCCGACGCCGAGCGCGTCATCCGCGACCTGGCCCAGCAGGGCAACAAGCTGATCTTCACCACGTCCTTCGGCTACATGAACCCGACCATCAAGGTCGCCAAGCAGTTCCCGGACGTGAAGTTCGTGCATTCCACCGGCTACAAGACCGCGCCCAACGTCGCCACCACCAACGCCCGCTTCTACCAGTCGCGCTATGTCGCCGGCATCCTGGCCGGGCACAAGACCCAGACCGGTGTCGTGGGCTATGTGGGCGCCTACCCGATCCCCGAGGTCCTGCAGGGCATCAATGCCTTCACGCGCGGCCTGCGCAGCGTCAAGCCCGACGCCACGGTGCGCGTCATCATGGTCAACAGCTGGTTCGATCCGGGCAAGGAACGCGACGCCGCGCTGGCCCTGCTGGACCAGGGCGCCGACATCGTCACCCACCACACCGACTCCACCGCCACCGTGCAGGCGGCCGAGGAACGCGGCAAGTGGGCCATCGCCTACCACTCCGACATGCTGAAGTTCGGCCCGCATGCCCAGCTGGCCGCCGTCACCCACCATTGGGGTCCGTACTTCACCCGCGAGGCTCAGGCGATGCTGGACGGCACCTGGAAGTCCGACCAGGTCTGGGGCGGCTTCAAGGAAGGCATGGTCGCCCTGGAAGGTTTCGGTCCCGCCGTGGACGACGCCCTGAAGGCCGACCTCAAGGCCAAGGAAGACGCCATCGCCAACGGCACCCTGAACGTCTTCGCCGCGCCGATCAAGACCAACGAGGGCAAGGTGGTGCTGTCCGAGGGCGCGCTGGACGACAAGGGCCTGAACGCCATGGACTACTACGTCGAGGGCGTGGTCGGCAAGCTGACGAAAAACTAAGACTTTCGGGGGACGGACCAGGTGCTGACCACCTGGGCCACGGGTTCCCCGCCGCCTTCGGGCAGCAGCAGAACCTCACCGGCCGTCATGCGGCCGGTTTTCAATATCCGCGCCCGGGCCACGATGCCGCCGGCCGGCGCGCCCCGCAGGAAATTGATCGTCAGGCTGGCCGTGACGGATTCGGCGACCCCGGTGGCGCTGACCACGGCCGCGTACAGGGCCAGGTCGGCCAGGCCCATCAGCATCGGTCCGGCCACGATGCCGCCCAGCCGCTGGTTGGCCGGGCTGGGGGGCAGGCGCAGGGTGGCCTGTCCGTACTGGATGTCCAGGATCTCGATGCCCAGCACGGCGGCGAAGGGATGCAGCCGGTCCAGCAGTTCGCGGAAGCCTTCGAGGGTGATGCGGGCCTCGGGGGACGCGGTGTCGGGCGACCCGGATCCGGCGACGATTTCGAGCGGCTTGGACATGGCTCAAAGAGGAGTCGAAAAGCCCATAGTACACTGGCCCGGCCGGGTCGCGGATGCCTCCCGGCCGCTCCGGCCGGCGTTCCGGCCGGTTCCGCCGCGGGGCCGTCGAGGCGGTCCGCGGGCCACATCATTGGGTAGTGAAATGAAGAAAATCTTGACGCGCACACTGGGAATTTCGGCCGGCCTGCTGCTGGCGGCCTCGGCCTGGGGGCAGGGTCACGGCGCACCGGCCGCCGCGCCGGCCAAGGCGTCCGCCACCGTGACGGCGTCCGATTGCTGGATCCGCCTGATCCCGTCCCCCGCGCCTTCGGGCGGCTTTTTCGTGGCGCACAACGCCGGGTCCGCAGATGCCGTGCTGACGGGCGCCCATTCGCCCGACTACGGCATGGTGATGCTGCATGAAACCACCGAATCCGGCGGCATGAGCAAGATGTCCATGGTCCATCAGGTCGCCATTCCGGCGGGCAAGGACCTGGCGTTCAAGCCGGGCAGTTATCACCCT
>CBFGXR010000199.1:0-4499 GCA_965652675.1 uncultured Castellaniella sp. | reverse complement strand
CGGGGGCTGGTCCTGGACATCACCCTGGAAGATGGGCCTGGGGCTGCGGGATACGTTCCGCCTGTTCGACCAGCCGCCGCGCACCTTCAGCTGGTGGGATTACCGCCAGATGGGTTTCCGGCGCAACGCCGGCGTGCGCATCGACCACATCCTGGCGACGCCGGACCTGGCGGCGCGCTGCCGGGAATGCGCGGTGGACAAGACGCCGCGCGGCTGGGAAAAGCCTTCCGACCACGCGCCGGTCGTGGCGGCGTTCGGCGCCGCCTGACACGGTCCCGCATGGCAGGCCGCGGCCGGGCGCGCCGGTCAAAGCGTCTATAATCCGGAATTCGTCCCACTTCCCCCACGCCCATGCCGCTCGACAGCCGACTGATCTCTCATCTGGACCGGGGGCTGGTCCTGGACATCACCCTGGAAGACCTGCCGTTCCGGGTCTACGTGGCCCAGCGCGAAGCCGACATCGAACAGGTCGCCGACCTGGTCCCGGCCGAACAGTTCCAGGGGGACGGCGATGTCCACGTCACCGCGATCCACGATGGCGACGACGCCTCCGAACAGATCCAGGACGTACTCTTCAACCTGAATCCGGGCGACGCCATCGTCTTCCTGTGCACGGGCCCCCAGGCCTACGCCGAGGCGCTGGCCGAACTCGGCCAGCCCGACGCGGCATCCGACGCACGCTGACACGAACCCGACATGACGCAGTCTTCCGGCAACATATTCATGGTGGTCGCCCCCAGCGGGGCCGGCAAATCCAGCCTGGTCAACGCCCTGCTGGAACAGGACCCCAGCCTGGCCCTGTCCATTTCCTGCACCACCCGCGATCCGCGCCCCGGCGAACGCGACCAGGAGCACTACCGCTTCGTGTCCGTGGAAACCTTCCAGGCCCTGCGCGACCGGGGTGACATGCTCGAATGGGCGGAGGTCCACGGCAATTTCTACGGCACGCCCCGCGACCGGGTCGAACAGGCCCTGACCGGCGGCACCGACATCATCCTGGAAATCGACTGGCAGGGCGCCCTCCAGGTGCGCCACCATTATCCCCAGGCGATCGGCATTTTCATCCTGCCGCCCTCGATCGAGGCCCTGGAAGCCCGCCTGAAAAAGCGCGGCCAGGACGCGCCCCAGGTCATCGCCCGCCGGCTGCTGGCCGCGGGCGGCGAAATGGTGCATGCCTCCGATTGTGAATATGTTATTATTAATCAAGAATTTAGCCTTGCATTGGAACAGCTCCGGCAAGTGATCGGCGCGGCACGTCTGCGCTACACGGCGCAATCCGTCCGGCACGCCGAACTGTTCACCCAGCTGGGCATCCGCAAACCGCTGTCAACCGCTTCCTGAACCAGGACACATATGGCCCGCATCACCGTAGAAGACTGCCTCGAACAAGTCCCCAACCGCTTCGACCTGACCCTGGTCGCGACCTACCGCGCCCGCGAACTGGCCCAGGGACACGAGGCCCGCATCCAGAGCCACAACAAGCCCACGGTCACCGCGCTGCGTGAAATCGCCCAGGGCATGGTCGGCACCGAGATGCTGCGTAAAGTCCCCACCTGATTCCGGGGGCGGGCCATGGCGTTTTCAGGCTTGCGCGGCGCGTCCTCCGGACTGCTCGCCGTCCTGCGCAAAGGCCCCCGCCTGCGGCGGCGCAAGCCGCACACCACCCCGGCCCCGCAATCCGAACCCGCGCCCAGCCCGATCGCCTCGCTGGCCGGGCTCAACCAGATCGTTTCCGGGTATCTCGGGCCGCGCGACATCGAACGGATCCGCGAGGCCTACCGGTTCGCCGACAACGCCCATCTGGGACAGTTCCGAGCCAGCGGCGAGCCGTACATTTCCCACCCCATCGCCGTCACCGAAATCTGCGCCGGCTGGAAGCTGGACGCCGATTCCCTGATGGCCGCCCTGCTGCACGACGTGATCGAGGATCAGGATGTCAGCAAGCAGGAACTGGCCGAGAAATTCGGCGTCGAGGTCGCCGAGATCGTCGACGGCCTGACCAAGCTCGAACGCCTGGAATACGCCACCAAGGCCGAACAGCAGGCGGAATCCTTCCGCAAGATGCTGCTGGCCATGGCGCGCGACGTGCGCGTGATCCTGATCAAGCTCGCCGACCGGCTGCACAACATGCGCACGCTGGAGGCGGTCAACCCGGAAAAGCGCCGCCGCGTGGCGCGCGAGACCCTGGACATCTACACGCCGATCGCGCACCGGCTGGGGCTGAACGCGCTGTTCCGCGAACTGCAGGACCGCTGCTTCAAGGCCATCCACCCCAACCGCTACGCGGTCCTGCACAAGGCCATGATGGCGGCGCGCGGCAACCGCTGCGAAGTCATCTCCAAGACCGCGGAGGCCGTGCGCGCCGCGCTGCCCGCGGCCGGCCTGGACGCCGAAGTCAACGGCCGGGAAAAGTCGCTCTACGGCATCTACAAGAAAATGGTCGAGCAGAAAAAGTCGTTCTCCGACGTGCTCGACATCTACGGTTTCCGCGTCATCGTCCATACCCTGCCGGAATGCTATCTGGCCCTGGGCACGCTGCACCAGCTGTACCGTCCGGTGCCCGGCAAGTTCAAGGACTACATCGCCATCCCGAAGATCAACGGCTATCAGTCCCTGCACACGACGCTGATCGGCCCCTACGGCACGCCGGTGGAATTCCAGTTCCGCACCCGCGACATGGACCACGTGGCCGAGGAAGGCGTGGCGTCCCACTGGCTGTACAAGGAACAGGGCACTTCGCTCAACGACCTGCAGAAACGCACCCACCAGTGGCTGCAGTCGCTGCTGGACATCCAGAGCCAGACCGGGGATTCAGGCGAATTCCTGGAACACGTCAAGGTCGACCTGTTCCCCGACGCGGTCTACGTGTTCACGCCCCAGGGCAAGATCCTGTCGCTGCCGCGCGGCGCCACGCCGGTGGACTTCGCCTACGCGATCCACACGGACGTCGGCAACCACGCCGTGGCCTGCAAGATCAACGGCGAATTCTCGCCCCTGCGCACGGAACTGCACAGCGGCGATGCGGTGGAAATCGTCACCTCGGCCGCCTCGCGCCCCAGTGCCCAGTGGCTGAACTACGTGCGCACGGGCCGCGCGCGCTCGGAAATCCGCCATTACCTGCGCAACGAACGCTACGAGGAATCCGTGGCCTTCGGCCGCCGGCTGCTGAACCAGGCCTTCGACCAGCTGTCCATCCCCTACCCCAAGGACGACGACCCGCAATGGGAACGGCTGACCAAGGGCTCGGGCGGGGCCTCGCGCACGGAGATCCGGGCCGACATCGGCCTGGGCAAGCGCCTGGCCGCCGTGGTGGCGCGCCGCTTCGCCCCGGAAAACGCCATGCTGGAAACCACCGCCATGGCGGTGGACGAATTCACGTCCGTCACCAGCGCGCCGATCGTGATCCACGGCAACGAGGGCCAGGCGGTCCAACTGGCGCCCTGCTGCGGTCCGTTGCCGGGCGACGCGATCATCGGCGGCATCCGCCTGGGCCACGGTCTGGTGGTCCACATGGCCGACTGCCCGGTGGCCAAACGCCAGCAGGCGCGCGAACCGGAACGCTGGATCCCGGTGATCTGGGACACCACCACGGCCCGGCACCTGACCACGCGCCTGGAACTGACCGTGCTGAACGAACGCGGCGTGCTGGGCCGCCTGGCGGCGGAGATCACCGAGGCCGACTCCAACATCATCCAGCTCACCATGCCCGACGAGGCCGCCGCCACGGCCCTGCTCAGCATCATGGTCCAGGTCGACAGCCGCAAGCACCTGGCCCAGGTGATCCGCGCCATCCGCCACGTCCCCCAGGTCCAGAAAATCGTCCGGGCGAAAGGATGAAAAAACTCCGGCGTTGCCGGAGTTTTTTCATCCAAAGAACATCGAGGTCAATTCGATCCGCCGTCGCCCTGCGCGACCAGCTTGCGCCCCTCGTCCGTGACCTTGACGCCCAGTTGCTGGCGCAGTTCGGACAGCACGGCCTGCTGCTCCACGCCGCCCCAGACGCGGGCCATCTGCTGGCCCAGGCCGGCGAGCGCGGGCGTGTCCGTGGTGCCGGGCTGGACTTTTTCGACCTGGACGATCGCGTAGGCGCGCGCCAGCGCCACGCCGCCGAAGGCCGGCAGCTTCTTGTCCGCCTCGACCGAGAACGCGGCGTCCAGCACGTCCTTGGACAGGCCGGCGGGATCCAGGCGGCTGATCGTGGCCGGATCGCCGAAGCCCTCGGCGGAGGGCTGGGCCTGCAAGGCGGTCAGCGCCTGCTTGCCCTCGGCCACGGCGGCGGCCAGGGCGCGCTCTTCGGTCAGCTGCGCGCGGATGTGGTCCTTGACCTGATCCAGCGCCGGCACATGCGCCGGCGTCACGTCATGCACACGAACCACGGCCATGGTGTCGGGCGAGATCTCGATCACGCCGGAATTCTGCTTGTCGGTCAGGACCTGGGAACTGAACAAGGCCTGGCGCACGCGCACGTCACCCAGGATCGCGGAATCGCCGGAGGCGGA
>CBFGXR010000198.1:0-4502 GCA_965652675.1 uncultured Castellaniella sp. | reverse complement strand
CATGCCTTCGATGATCGCGAACAGCCCGTTGGTCGTCGAATAGCCGGCTTCGTCGCGCTCCAGCGCGTCGAAGCCGCGGATCATGTTCGCCTGCATCTGCGCCAGCATGGCGGCGCTGGCGCCCGTGCCGACCGAACTGCCCGACGCCTGGGCGGCGAACGAATCCGTCGCCCAGGTCCCGCTGGACGCGCCGCCGGCGGCGGCCGAGCCCGTGTCCGAATTCGTGTCCGGCGTCGGCCCCGCGCCGGCCGAAACGCCCGCGCAGCCTCCCGACGCCTGGTCGGACCGGCCCGACGAGTCCGCCGACCCCCTGGCTCGGCTGGATCGCTCCGCCAGCGGGCAGGCGGCGGAGCCCGCATCCTCCGGATCCTGGCTGGGCCGCCTGCGGCGCGGCCTGTCGCGCACCGGCCAGAGCCTGGGCGGCCTGTTCACCGGGGTCAAGGTCGACGAGACCCTGTTCGAGGAACTGGAAACCGCGCTCATCATGGCCGACGCCGGGGTCGAGGCCACGGAAAAACTGCTGGCGGAACTGCGCGCGCGCGTGAAGCGCCAGCGCATCGAGCAGCCCGAGGCCGTGCGCGCCGCGCTGCGCGACATCCTGGCCGAACACCTGAAGGTCCTGGAAAAGCCTTTCGTCGTGGGCGAGGCCGCGCCCATGGTGGTCATGATCGCGGGCGTCAACGGGGCGGGCAAGACCACGTCCATCGGCAAACTGGCCCATGCCCTGCGGGAACGCAAGGCCTCGGTGCTGCTGGCCGCCGGCGACACCTTCCGCGCGGCGGCCCGCGAACAGCTGGTGGCCTGGGGCGCGCGCAACGGCGTCACCGTCATCGCCCAGGAAGGCGGCGATCCGGCGGCCGTGGCCTTCGACGCGGTCAACGCCGGTCGCGCGCGCTCGGCGGACGTGGTGCTGGTCGACACGGCGGGCCGCCTGCCGACCCAGCTGCACCTGATGGAAGAACTCAAGAAGATCAAGCGCGTCATCGGCAAGGCCGACGCGTCGGCGCCTCACGAAATCCTGCTGGTGGTGGACGGCAACACCGGCCAGAACGCGCTGGCGCAGATCCGCGCCTTCGACGCCGCGCTGGGCCTGACCGGCCTGGTCGTCACCAAGCTCGACGGCACGGCCAAGGGCGGGACCCTGGCAGCGGTGGCGGCCGGCAGCCAGGGGGTGCGGCCCGTGCCCGTGTACTGGATCGGCGTGGGCGAGGGCATGCAGGACCTGCAGCCCTTCGTCGCGGCGGAATTCGCCGACGCCCTGCTGGGCGGGCCGGAGGCCGCCAAGGGCTAAAATGGCCGCATTCATTTTCAATTTGGCAGGCATGGCATGAACATGGCATCCGGCGCGGCTTCGATCGAGCCGTCCTTCGACATTTCCCCGGTCCAGGAGATCGTGAACGAGCTGCGGGCCGGCCACATGGTCATCCTGGTGGACGAGGAAGACCGCGAGAACGAGGGCGACCTGGTCCTGGCGGCCGATTTCGTCACGCCCGACGCGATCAATTTCATGGTGACCCACGCGCGCGGGCTGGTCTGTCTGACGCTGACGCACGAACGCTGCGAACAATTGCAGCTGTCGATGATGTCCAACCAGAACGGCACCCGCTACGGCACCAATTTCACCGTCTCCATCGAGGCCGCCGAAGGCGTGGGGACCGGCATTTCCGCCGCCGACCGCGCCCGCACCATCCAGGCGGCCGTGGCGCGCGACGCGCGGCCGGCCGATCTGGTCCAGCCGGGCCACATCTTTCCCGTGCGCGCCGTCCAGGGCGGCGTGCTGGTGCGCGCCGGCCACACCGAGGCCGGCTGCGACCTGACCGCCATGGCGGGCCTGACCCCGGCCGCCGTGATCTGCGAAATCCTCAAGCCCGACGGCACCATGGCGCGCCTGCCGGACCTGGTGGTCTTCGCCAGGGAACACGGACTGAAGATCGGCACCATCGCCGACCTGATCCAGTACCGCAGCGAACACGAATCCATGATCGAGCGCCTGGTCGAACGCCCGGTGACCACGCCCTGGGGACCGTTCCGCGCCGTGGCCTACCGGGACCGCGCCTCCAACGCGCCGCACCTGGCGCTGGTGCACGGCGACATCCACCCCGACCAGGAAGCCCTGGTGCGCGTGCATGAACCGGCCAGCGTGCTGGACCTGCTGTGCGAAGGCGCCACCCGCCACAGCTGGACCATCCCCCAGGCCCTGCAGGCCATCGCGCAGGCGCCCAGCGGCGTGCTGGTGCTGCTGAACTGCCATGGCGGCGCCGACCTGCTGTTCGCGCAGTTCGACGCCTGGGCCCGCAGCGGCGGAGACGCCCAGGCCGCGCGGCCGGTCGTCGACGGCGAACGCCACGGCCTGCGCACCTTCGGCATCGGCGCGCAGATCCTGCGCGACCTCGGCGTGGGCCAGGCCCGGCTGCTGGCGCGGCCGCGCAAAATGCCCAGCATGGCAGGGTTCTCCCTGACCATTACGGGTTACCATAACGAACCCGGCGTATCCGACGCCGCGACCTGATCAAGGAATCGCGACCATGAACCCCTACGTGATGACCCCCGACATGAACGGGGAAGGCCTGCACATCGGCATCGTGCGTGCTCGGTTCAACGAGGAAATCGGCACGGCCGAACTGCAGACCTGCCTGGACGAACTGGCCGCCCTGGGCGTGGACGAGCGCGACGTCATGGTGGTGTCCGTGCCCGGCGCGCTGGAACTGGGCGTGACCCTGGCCCAGATGGCGGAAACCTTCGAATTCGACGCCCTGATCGCCCTGGGCGCCGTGATCCGCGGCGAAACCTATCACTTCGAGATCGTCAGCAACGAATCGGCGTCGGCCATCAGCCGCATCGCCCTGGAAACCGGCATTCCGGTCGCCAACGGCGTGCTGACCACCGACACCGACGAGCAGGCCCAGGCCCGCGCGGCCGACAAGGGCCGCGACTGCGCCCGCGCCGCCGTCGAAATGGCCAATCTGGTGGCCGCCCTGGAACCCGAATCCGAGGACGACGAAGACGAGGACGAAGACTTCGACGACGAAGAAGACGAAGAGGATGTGGATGACTGAATCCAAGCCCGCGCGCGCCGGCCGCGCGAATGCCCGCAGCGCGCGCCGTCTGGCGCGTGAATTCGCGCTGCAGGGCGTGTATGCCTGGCTGCTGCGCGGTGGCGCCGACCTGGCCGAACTCGGCGAGATCGATGCCCACGTGCGTGACGGCGAAGACTTCGACCAGGCCGACGCGCAGTGGTACCAGACCCTGCTCCAGGGGGCGGCCACCCGGGCCGTCGCCTTGCGCGAACGGTTCGTGCCCTACATCGACCGGCCCCTGGCGGAACTGTCCCCCATCGAACACGCCGTGCTGCTGATCGGCAGCTTCGAACTCGTCGAACACGTCGAAGTCCCCTACCGCGTGGCCATCAACGAGGCCGTCGAACTCGCCAAGTCCTTCGGCGGCACCGACGGCTATCGTTTCGTCAACGGCGTGCTCGACAAGCTCGCGGCCGAAGTCCGCGCGCCCGAGGTCCAGGCGACGGCGCGCCGCTGATGCGGTGCAAGGCGGGCTTATGCAGGCGGATGGCGAATTCGACCTGATCGCGCGCTATTTCAAGCGGCCGTCGCCGGACCGGATGCTGGGCGTGGGCGATGACTGTGCCCTGATGCCTCTGTCGGCCGGCTGCGAACTGGCCGTCAGCACCGACATGCTGGTCGAGGGCCGGCATTTCCTCTCCGACGTCGACCCCGAATCCCTGGGCCACAAGGCCCTGGCGGTCAATCTGTCCGACCTGGCGGCCATGGGCGCCAGACCCCTGGCCTGCACGCTGGGGCTGTCGCTGCCCGCCGTTGACCATGCCTGGCTGGCGGCCTTTTCCCAGGGCTTCCACGCCCTGGCCCGCGAAGCCCACTGCCCGCTGGTGGGGGGGGACACCACCCGTGGCGACACGGTGGTGCTCAGCATCACCGTGCTGGGCGAGGTCCGCCGTTCGCATGCCCTGCGCCGCGACGCGGCCCGCGTCGGCGACGACGTCTGGGTGTCCGGCTCGCTGGGCGCGGCCGATCTGGCCCTGCGCCTGGTATTGGGCCAGCTGCCCCCCGACCCCGAACGCCTGCGGGCCACGCGCCCCGCGCTGGACCGGCCCATGCCGCGCCTGAAACTGGGCCGATACCTGGCCGGCGTGGCGCATGCGGCCATCGACGTGTCCGACGGCCTGCTGCAGGACTTCGGCCACATCCTCCAGGCCAGCCATTGCGGCGCCGAACTGTGGCTGGACGCCTTGCCGGCGCACCCGGCGCTGGCCGGCCTGGACGAGTCCCTGCGCCGCGAGGCCCTGCTGTCCGGGGGGGACGCCTACGAATTGTGCTTCACCGCCCGGCCTTTGTGGCGCGAGCAGATCGAGGCCCTGGGACGGCAGCTGGGCGTGCCGGTGGCCCGCGTGGGCACGCTGGTGCGCGGCCAGGGCGTGCGCGTGCTGGACGGCGCGGGCCAGGCCGTGCCGGTGACGCGCCGGGGCTTCG
>CBFGXR010000197.1:0-4508 GCA_965652675.1 uncultured Castellaniella sp. | reverse complement strand
CAGGCGGCCGGCGCACGGGTCTGCGCGAGCCCGCGCGAACTGGGCGAGCGGTGCGCCTGGGTCGCCCTGTGCCTGTTCGACGCGGCGGCGGTGCGCGACGTGGTGTTCGGCACGGACGGGCTGGCGCAGGCCGGTTCGCTGGAACTGCTGATCGACCATTCCTCCATTCCGCCCGCGGAAACGCGTGAATTCTCCGAACGGCTGGCCCGGGCCAACGGTGCCGTCTGGCTGGACGCGCCGGTGTCCGGCGGCACCGGCGGGGCGGCGGCCGGCACCCTGGCCGTCATGGCGGGCGGCCCGGCCGATGCCTGCGCCCGGGCGACGCCGCTGCTGACGGCCTATGCCAGCCGGGTCACCCACATGGGGCCGACGGGCAGCGGCCAGGTGACCAAGCTCTGCAATCAGACCATCGTGACCGCCACGATCGCCGCCATCGCCGAATCGGTGGCGCTGGCGCGGGACGCCGGCGTCGATGCCGCTCGCCTGGACGAGGCCCTGGCCGGCGGCTGGGCCGATTCCACCTTGCTGCAACTTTTCGTGCCGCGCATGACCCAGGCGCCCGGGCCCGCCCAGGCCACCCTGGACACCATGCTGAAGGACCTGGACGCCGTGGCGGCGCTGGCGCGCGCCCAGGGCACCGTCATGCCGGTGGCCGCCGCCGCCGGGCAAAGCTACCGCCTGGCCAGCCGCCAGGGCCTGGGGGCGCGGGACGCCTCGCAATTGATCCGCCTGTATGATCGCGCCTTCGTGCGCCCCGATGGAGAAGACTCCCGATGAGTTCGCGTTCCCTGAAGACCGCCGCCGGCCTGGTGGCCGCCCTGGCCCTCGCCTATACGGGCGCCTCCTGGTACGCCGGGCGCCTGGCCCAGGACCGCGTCGAGGCCTGGGTGGAGCAGGCCAATCAGGAAATCGCCGCCCAGTGGGCGTCCGCCGATCCGCGCCCCGTCCTGACGATCCAGGACTACCGGCGCGGCGTGTTTTCCTCGGACATCCGCTATGGCTTCGAATTCCGTGACGACGAAGGCCACGACCAGACCCTGGGCCTGCATGACGCCCTGGCGCACGGCCCCTGGCCCTGGGCGGCCGTGCGCCAGGGCGAATGGCGCCCCGCGGCGGCCTGGAGCCTGATCGAGCCCCTGCCGGGCGGCCTGTGGCAGCCCTGGTTCGACGCGCTGCCGGCCGGCACGGCGCCCTGGACGCTGCGATCCCGGATCGGCTTCGACGGCGGGGTCGCCGCGCGCTGGCGCCTGGAACCCGTCCGGCTGGCCGACGACCGGCTGGACTTCAGCGGCGGCCTGGTGCGGATCGACTACGACCCCGGGGCGCGCCAGACGGCCGTGTCGGGGCATGTCGACCGGCTGGCCGCGTTCGACGCGGATTCCGGCGTCCGGGTGCGCTTCGAGGGCCTGGATTTCGACGGCAGCACCACCCGCAGCGGTGAATCCGACCTGCAGTCGCGCCAGCAGGCGCGGTTCGGGCAGGTCCGGGTCGACGTGCCCGACGCGCCTTCCATGGCGTTCGTCGGGCCGTCGCTGCGCTCGGACACGGCGCGCACGGGCAGCCTGCTGGACAGCCGGCTGGCCTACGACCTGGGCCAGCTGCAGGTCGATCGCAAGGACCTGGGCCGGATCACCCTGGCCCTGTCCGCCGAACACCTGGACGTGCCGGGCCTGCAGGCCCTGGCCGGCGAACTGGAGCGCCTGAACGCGAAGGGCGAATCGGACGCGGGCCTGTCGGACGAGGACCGGCGGCGCCTGCGCGCCCTGGTCGTGCCCGTGCTGGCGTCCGGCCCGCGCCTGGCGCTCGACGGCCTGCGCTGGGAAACCCCCCAGGGGACGAGCGAACTCAAGGCCCTGGCCGAATTCCGGCCCGCGGCCGAAGACGCGCCCCAGGACCTGGGCGGGCTGATCGAAAGCGCCATCCGCCAGCTGTCCGCGCAGTTGAGCCTGTCCAAGCCCATGCTGCTGCAGGTCGTGCGCCAGACGCAGGGGGGCGGCGAGGGCGGTCCCGACATGGCCGTGGCGCTGGTCAGCATGCTGTTCGACCAGTACGCCGGCCGGCTGGAACGGCAGGGTCTGGCGCAACGCCAGGGGGATGCCGTCACGGCCGATTACCGTTATGCCGATGGCCAGGTCACGGCCAATGGCCGGCCGATGTCGCCGGCCGAGTTCATGGCGCAGTTCGGCGGTTTGACGGGCTTGGGGCAGTAATCGGTCGCGGGCCGCCGGCCGCGCGGCGGAGCTTTTGAAAAAAATTGCGTGGATTTCCACTCGGGTAATCCTGGATGCCCTGATGCTGGAATTTCCCAGGTGTTCCATGCTATGTTTCGAAAAATTTGCGGCAGCACCGGGAACCGGTCTCGCCGTCGAGTCTTTCCGCCACTCGTGGTCACACTCAAAGAGGTAACGATGAACAAGCTCTTCAAGCGGTCGCTGGGCCTGGCCCTGGTGTCCATGGCCATGGCGACCGCGCAGGCCGCCACCACGACCTACGTCTACTGTTCCGAAGGCTCGCCCGAAGGCTTCAATCCCGAATTCTTCACCTCGGGCACGACCAACGATGCGACCCACCCGATCTTCGACCGCCTGGTGTCGTTCAAGGCCGGCACCACCGAGACCGAGCCGGGCCTGGCCGAATCCTGGGACGTCAGCGAGGACGGCAAGGTCTACACCTTCCATCTGCGCAAGGGCGTGAAGTTCCATTCCAGCAAGCTCTTCAAGCCCAGCCGCGACTTCAACGCCGACGACGTGCTGTTCTCGTTCCTGCGCCAGAAGAACGCCGACCATCCCTACCACAAGGTCTCCAGCGGCTCCTACCAGTACTTCAACGACATGGGCATGGGCACGCTCATCGACCGCATCGAAAAGGTCGACGACGCCACCGTCCGTTTCGTCCTGACCCGTCCGGAAGCCCCGTTCATCGCCAACCTGGCCATGGACTTCGCCTCCATCCAGTCGGCCGAATACGCCGACGCCATGATGAAGGCCGGCACCCCGACCAAGGTCGACACCGATCCCATCGGCACCGGCCCGTTCGAATTCGGCACCTACCAGAAGGACGCGCGCATCCTGTACAAGGCGTTCAAGGGCTATTGGGGCGACCAGCCCAAGGTCGACCGCCTGGTGTTCGCCATCACGCCCGACGCCTCGGTGCGCTACGCCAAGCTGCAGAAGAACGAGTGCCAGTCCATGCCGTATCCGAATCCGGCTGACCTGGAATCGATGCGCAAGAACAAGGACGTCCAGCTGCTGGAACAGGCCGGCCTGAACGTCGGCTACCTGTGCTTCAACACCGAAAAGAAACCCTACACCGACGTGCGCGTGCGCCAGGCCCTGTCCATGGCCATCGACAAGCCCGCCATCATCGCCGCCGTGTTCCAGGGCGCGGGCCAGCCCGCCAAGAACCTGCTGCCGCCGACGATGTGGGGCTACAACGACGCCGTCCAGGACTGGCCGCACGACGTGGCCAAGGCCAAGGCCCTGCTGGCCGAGGCCGGCTATCCGGACGGCTTCGAGACCGACCTGTGGGCCATGCCGGTGCAGCGTCCCTACAACCCCAACGCGCGGCGCATGGCCGAGATGATCCAGGCCGACTGGGCCAAGATCGGCGTCAAGGCCAAGATCGTCACTTACGAATGGGGCGAATACCTGAAGCGCTCCAAGGCCGGCGAACACCAGACCATGCTGATCGGCTGGACGGGCGACAACGGCGATCCGGACAACTTCCTGGCGACGCTGTTCAGCTGCGCGGCGGCCAAGAACGGTTCCAACTATTCCCGCTGGTGCTACCAGCCCTTCGAGGACCTGATCCAGCCGGCCCGCACCACGGCCGACCATGCCAAGCGCGTCGAACTGTACAAACAGGCCCAGGTCGTGATGCATGAACAGGCCCCGGCCGTCATGATCGCGCACTCCACGGTGTACGAACCCCTGCGCAAGGACGTCCAGGGCTTCAAGATCTCGCCCGTGGGCCGCCACATCTTCGACCACGTCAGCCTCGGCAAGTAAGTCCCCGCCGACCCGCGATCCGCGCTCCGGCGCCCGCCCGGCGGGCCCGCCGGGGCGCGGATCGCCATTCATCATCCGATCCTTCCATCCCCGGGGGGACGCTTCGCGCCATGCTTTCCTTCATTCTCAAACGCGTCGGACTGGCCATCCCGACGTTCATCGGCATCACGCTGCTGACCTTCGCGTTCATCCACCTGATCCCCGGCGACCCGGTGATGATCATGGCGGGCGAACGCGGCCTGTCGCCCGAACGCCACGCGGCCATGATGGCCCAACTGGGCCTGGATCAGCCGCTGTGGACGCAATACGGCCATTACATCTGGGGCGTGCTGCACGGCGACCTGGGCACTTCGCTGACGACCCGCGAACCGATCTGGTCCGAATTCGTGCCGCGCTTCCAGGCGACGCTGGAACTCAGCGCCGTCGCCATGGTGATCGCGCTGCTGATCCACCTGATCCCCGGCGACCCGGTGATGATCATGGCGGGCGAACGCGGCCTGT
>CBFGXR010000196.1:0-4509 GCA_965652675.1 uncultured Castellaniella sp. | reverse complement strand
TTCGTGTTCCGGTCCAACCGCGCCTTCGATCCGGAACGCCTGGAGGACTTCCTCACGGCATGGCCACCCTGGACCGCCAGGAAGAAGCCCAGCGCCAGGTCGGGTTCGCCGACCGCATCCTGATCTCGAAGAAGGACCTGGTCAACGAGGCCGACTACCAGGCCCTGCGCGCCCGCCTGGTGCGGATCAACCCGCGCGCCTCCATCATGCCGGCGCATTTCGGCGAGACCGACCTGAACGCCCTGCTGGACGTCAGCGGCTTCGACCTGGACGCCATCCTGGACATCGACCCGGAATTCCTCGCCGAGGAAGCCGACGGCCACGATCACCACGGCCACCCTCACGGTCACGATCATCACCACCACGAACACGACGACGAGGACGGCCGCCACGAATGCGGCCCCGCCTGCGGCCACGACCATCACGATCACCACCATGCCCATCACGACGACGAGATCGGCGCCTTCGTGTTCCGGTCCAACCGCGCCTTCGATCCGGAACGCCTGGAGGACTTCCTCAGCGGCATCGTCCAGGTCTACGGCCCGGACCTGCTGCGCTACAAGGGCATCCTGTACATCAAGGGCATCAATCGCCGCATGCTGTTCCAGGGCGTCCACATGATGTTCGGCGCCGAACCCGGCAAGCCCTGGCCAGCCAGTGAAAAACCGAATACCCGCATGGTCTTCATCGGCCGTAAACTGCCTCAGGACATCTTTACCCAGGGGCTCGAACAATGCCTGGCCTGAACACCGCGACACCGCTGCCCCACCGTACCTTCCGGTCGCGGCAGACAGGACCCGGCACATAAAAAAGAGGACATGACATGGCTACCAAATCCGGCACCAAGCCCCAAAACAAGCCGCTCACCGAAAAAGAGCTGCTGGCGATGCCTGAAAAGGACTACATGAACGACGCCCAGCTGGCGTTCTTCCGCGAACGCCTGCACCAGCTCGAACACGAAATCCTGACCAACGCCGGCGCCACGACCGAAAACCTGCGCGAAACCCAGTACGTGCCCGATCCGGCCGACCGCGCGACGATCGAGGAAGAGCACGCGCTCGAACTGCGCACCCGCGACCGCGAGCGCAAGCTGCTGAAAAAGGTCCAGCAGTCCATCGCCCGCATCGACGCCGGCGAATACGGCTGGTGCGAGGAAACCGGCGAACCCATCGGCATCCCCCGCCTGCTCGCCCGCCCCACAGCCACCCTGTCGCTGGAAGCGCAGGAACGCCGCGAAATGCGCCAGAAGCTCTACGGGGATTAATCTCCGGCTTGAATTCCCGGCGCCCGCCCCCATGTGATCCTCTCCACCCGAGAGGACCGCATGGAACAATTTCACGCCACCACCATCGTCTGCGTCCGGCGCGGCAATGAGGTCGCCCTGGGCGGCGACGGCCAGGTCACCCTGGGCAACATCGTCATCAAGGGCACGGCCCGCAAGATCCGCCGGCTCTACCACGACAAGGTCCTGGCCGGCTTCGCCGGCGCCACGGCCGACGCCTTCACCTTGCAGGAACGCTTCGAGGCCAAGCTGGAAAAGCACCAGGGCCACCTGATGCGCGCCGCCGTGGAACTGACCCGCGACTGGCGCACCGACCGCGTGCTGCGCCGGCTGGAGGCCATGCTGATCGTGGCCGACCGCGAACACACCCTGATCCTGACCGGCAACGGCGACGTCCTGGAGCCCGAACACGGCATCGCCGCGATCGGCTCGGGCGGCGCCTACGCCCAGTCGGCGGCGCGCGCCCTGCTGGACGCCACCGACCTGTCCCCCGCCGACGTCGTCAAGAAATCCCTGGAAATCGCCGGGGAGCTCTGCATCTACACCAACCAGAACCACATCGTCGAAACGCTCTAGGCCCGCCCATGTCTGATGCCACCCCCATGACCCCCAAGGAAATCGTCTCGGAACTGGACAAGCACATCGTCGGCCAGGACAAGGCGAAGCGCTCGGTCGCCGTGGCGCTGCGCAACCGCTGGCGCCGCCAGCAGGTGCCCGAGCCCCTGCGCCACGAGATCGTCCCCAAGAACATCCTGATGATCGGCCCCACCGGCGTGGGCAAGACCGAGATCGCCCGCCGCCTGGCCCGTCTGGCCAACGCCCCGTTCATCAAGATCGAGGCCACCAAGTTCACCGAGGTCGGCTACGTGGGCCGCGACGTGGACACCATCGTGCGCGACCTGGTCGAGGTCGCCATCAAGCAGACGCGCGAGACCGAGACGCGCCGCGTGCGCACCCAGGCCGAGGACGCCGCCGAGGACCGCATCCTGGACGCCCTGCTGCCGCCGCCGCGCAACGCCCATGGCGAACCCGAGCGCGAGGAAAACAACACCCGCCAGATCTTCCGCAAGCGCCTGCGCGAGGGCAAGCTGGACGACACGCAGATCGACATCGAGGTCGCCCAGGCGTCGCCGCACATGGAGATCATGGCGCCCCCCGGCATGGAGGAAATGACCGAGCAGCTGCGCGGCATGTTCGCCGGCCTGTCCCAGGGCAAGACCAAGTCGCGCAAACTGTCCGTCAAGGAAGCCTTCCGCCTGCTGGTCGAGGAAGAGGCCGCGCGCCGCATCAACGAAGAGGAACTGCGCACCCGCGCCGTGACGCTGGCCGAGCAGCACGGCATCGTCTTCCTGGACGAGATCGACAAGATCGCCGCGCGCCAGGAGCAGGGCGGCGCGGACGTCTCGCGCCAGGGCGTGCAGCGCGACCTGCTGCCCCTGGTCGAAGGCACCACCGTCAACACCAAGTACGGCATGGTGCGCACCGACCACATCCTGTTCATCGCCTCCGGCGCCTTCCACCTGTCCCGGCCGTCGGACCTGATCCCCGAACTGCAGGGCCGCTTCCCGATCCGGGTGGAACTGGATTCCCTGTCGGCCGAGGACTTCGTGCGCATCCTGGGCGAGACCGACGCCTCGCTGACCAAGCAGTACAGCGCCCTGATGGCCACCGAGGACGTCACGCTGGAATTCACCGAAGAAGGCATCCGGCGCCTGGCCGAACTGGCCTTCGAGGTCAACGAGCGCACGGAAAACATCGGCGCCCGGCGCCTGTACACGGTGATGGAAAAGCTGCTGGAGGACCTGTCCTTCGAGGCCGCCAGCCCGGGGGCGGAAACCGTGGTGATCGACGCCGCCTACGTGAACGACAAACTGTCCGAGGCCGCCGGCAGCCAGGATCTGGCGCGCTACGTGCTGTAGCGGCGGACGGCTCTCGCGGACTAGTTCTTCTTCAGTTC
This sequence comes from uncultured Castellaniella sp., assembly GCA_965652675.1. Classification (GTDB taxonomy): domain Bacteria; phylum Pseudomonadota; class Gammaproteobacteria; order Burkholderiales; family Burkholderiaceae_B; genus Castellaniella. The sequence continues at coordinate 1,270 of CBFGXR010000196.1, read as the reverse complement.
GACGATCCGATACTGGCCGCCGGCCCGCTCGGCCGTGAAATCGACCCGGTCGCCCACCGAGATCCCCGCCAGCAGCGCCGGATCGACGTGGTAGACCAGGGTCATGGCGGGCAGGTCGAGCTTGCCGATGGCGCCGTGGCGGATGGCGATCTTGCCGTCGGCAGGGTTCACGCGCACGACGTCGCCGCTGGCCCGCGCCTGGACGGGCGCCCCCGCCGACACGATCCCCGGCACCGCCAGGGCGGCGGCCAGGACGCCGGATCGCAGGGCATGAAAACGCATGGGCTACACTCCTGTCTGTTCCCCCGGGAATGCTCCACCGAGGCGTCCCCAGCATACCGCGAAACAGAGGTTTTCTTGTCCACCCCCGTCCCCGGCTACGACCTGCGGCCCGCCACCGAATCCGACATCCCGGCCATCCACGCCCTGATGCTCGAAATGGCGGAATTCGAAAAACTGACCGGCATCTTCCAGGCCACGCACGCCAGCCTGAAAAACAGTTTCTTCGGCCCGGAGCCGGCCGCTCGCTGCCTGGTCATCACGACCACGGACGATCCGGCCACGGCCATCGCCTACATCATGTGGTTTCACAACTATTCCAGCTTCCTGGACCGGCGCGGCCTGTACCTGGAAGACGTCTACATCACCCCCGCCCACCGGGGGCGCGGCCTGGGCGGCTGGGTGCTCAGGCACCTGGCGGCGCTGGCCGTGGAACTGGGCTGCGGCCGCTTCGAATGGGTGGTGCTGGACTGGAATGAAAACGCCATCGAGTTCTACAAGCACCATGGCGGCGAGATCCTGGACGACTGGCGCGTGGTGCGCGTCACGGGCGACGCCCTGCGGCGCCTGGCCGCGCAGGACTGACCGCCTTCACCCGCACCGGGAGCCTTTCATGTCGATCCGCGTTTCCATCGTATCCACCCGCACCGGCGATGACGGCACCACCGGCCTGGGCGACAAGACCCGCGTGCCCAAGGACGCGCCGCGCATCGCCGCGCTGGGCGACGTGGACGAGCTGAACAGCGCGATCGGGCTGTGGCGCACGACGGCCTTGCCGGCCGAGGTCGACGCCCTGCTGGACCGCATCCAGCACGACCTGTTCGACCTGGGCGGAGAACTCTGCATTCCGGGCTGGACGGCGCTGAAGGACGAACACGTGCTGCGCCTGGACGAGGCCCTGGCGCACTACAACGCCGAACTGGGTCCGCTGCGGGAATTCATCCTGCCCGGGGGCTGTCCGCCCGCCGCCCAGGCCCACATGGGCCGCACC
>CBFGXR010000195.1:0-4527 GCA_965652675.1 uncultured Castellaniella sp. | reverse complement strand
ACTGGGCGTGGCCGAACTCGCAGGGGCAGCCCAGGAAACGCTCGTAGATCGCGGCATGCGCAGGCGCCGCGTACGAAAAGCAGGCCTTGACGGGAAAGCAGGGGCGGCCGAACACGTCCTGCAGATGCGTCACGTGCTGGGTGTATTGCTGCTCGATCAGGAAACGGCGGATGTCCGGCGAATCGTTGCACACGATCGCGTCGGGAAAGGTCCAGACCGCCTTGCCGTCGCGCTCCGACCACTCGATGCTCAGGGTCGGCGTCGCCAGCGAGTGATATTTCACCCCGAGCAGGAAGTAATCCCGCATCTGCAGGCAGGACATGAGCGCGTAGCCGTACATGCCGTAGGCGGACAGATGCAGCCGCGAGCCCGTCAGGAACGGCGTGGCGGGGTCGGCGGCCAGGGCCAGGGCGTTGCCGCAGACCTCCACGTATTGCCGGATCGAGGTCAGCGCCGTGGCGTCGTAGATGCGGCTCTCGTCCACGCCGGTGCCCTGGAGGCTGCGGGCGGGCGCGATGCCCTGCTCGGCCAGCACCTCCACCAGCGCGGCGATCTTGTAGGGCGCATAGATGCGTTCGTTATAGGCGGGCGGGCGGTTTCGCATGGACGAGAAGGTTTCCGATGAAGATATGCGGACGTCCGGAATGGATCTTATCATCCATCGGGGACTCGATTACTCTTGCCCAGGGGGCCGCGCGCGGCCCGCACAGACAGATTGCTCGGGAGACAGGAATCAGCATGAAACTACAAGACAAGGTCGCACTGATCACCGGCGCCGGGCGCGGCATCGGCGCGGCAACCGCGCTCCGGTTCGCGCGGGAAGGCGCGACGATCGTCGCCTGCGACGTCCACGAGGACGCCGTGCGGCAGACCGTCCACGACTGCCAGGGCGCCGGCGCGACGGCCGTCGGTCTGGCGGCCGACGTCACGGACCGGTCCGGCATGGAACGCGCGGTCGAGACCATCCTGGCGCGGTTCGGCCGGATCGACATCCTGGTGAACAACGCGGGCATCACGCGCGACGCCCGCTTCGAAAAAATGACCGAGGCGCAATTCGACGCCGTGATCGACGTGAACCTGAAGGGCGTCTTCAACGCCGCCCAGGCCGTCGTGCCCGGCATGATCGAACGGGGCGGCGGCGTCATCCTGAACGCCAGCTCCGTGGTGGGCCTGCACGGGAATTTCGGCCAGACCAACTACGCCGCCGCCAAGGCCGGCGTCATCGGCTTCACCCGGACCTGGTGCCGCGAACTCGGCCCCAAGGGCATCCGGGTCAATGCCGTGGCGCCCGGCTTCATCCGCACGCCCATGCTCGACAGCGTGCCGGACACCGTGCTGACGCGCATGAGCGACCAGGTCCCGCTGCGCCGCATCGGCCAGCCCGAGGAAGTCGCCAGTCTCTACGCCTTCCTGGCCAGCGACGAGGCCAGCTACATCAACGGCGCCGTGATCGAGGTCACCGGCGGACTGAGGCTCTGACATGTCCATCACGCAACGACTGCTCGTCCCCCCCGGCCTGAGGGTGCTGGTCACCGGCGGCGCCGCCGGCATCGGCGCGGCCATCGCGGAAGGCTTCCTGGAAGCGGACGCCCGCGTCTACGTCTGCGACATCGATGCGCGGGCGCTGGACGGCTTCCGGCAGCGCCACCCCGACGCCCTGGGCGCCGTCGCCGACGTCGGCCGGGAAGACGCCGCCGCGCAGGCGGTGAACGAGGCGGCGCGTGCGCTGGGCGGCCTGGACGTGCTGGTGAACAATGCCGGCATCGCCGGCCCCACGGGCGGCATCGACGCCCTGGACGTCGCCGACTGGGAAAGGACGATCGGCACCAATCTGAACAGCCAGTTCTATTTCCTGCGCCACGCCGTCCCTCTCCTGAAACAATCCGCCCGCAACCCGCACATCGTCGCCATGTCCTCCGTGGCGGGCCGCCTGGGCTATCCTTTCCGCACGCCCTACGCCGCGTCGAAATGGGCCATCGTCGGGCTCATGAAGTCCCTCGCGGCGGAACTCGGCCCCGAGGGCATCCGCGTCAACGCCGTCCTGCCCGGCCCGGTCGACGGCCCCCGGATGGACCGCGTCATCGCGGCGCGCGCGCAGGCCCTGGCGCTGGACGACGCGACCGTGCGGGAACAGTATCTCGCCAGGATTTCCCTGCGCCGCATGGTCTCGGCCGAGGACATCGCCGCGATGGTCCTATTCCTGGCCACGCCCGCGGCCGCGAACGTCACGGGCCAGGCGATCAGCGTGGACGGCAACGTCGAATACCTGTGACCCGTCCCGTCCGGACCGGGCGGCGGCCCGCGCGCCGCCCGGTCGCGGGCTAGAAGCCGACCCGGTCCACGCCCTTCAGGCCCAGCATGTCCCGCACCTCTCCGGGCGTCGCGATCTCCAGCGACAGTTCCTCCAGGATCCGACGGATCTTGCGCACCTGGTCCGCGTTCGACGGCGCCAGCTCGCCCCGGGACAGGAACAGGCTGTCCTCCAGACCCACCCGGACATTGCCTCCCATGACGGCGGCCATGGTCGTCAGCCCCATCTGATGCCGCCCGGCGCCCAGCACGGAAAACCGGTAATTGTCCCGCCCGAACAGGCGGTCGGCGGTATCGCGCATGTGGACCAGATTGGCCGGATCCGGCCCGATGCCGCCCAGGACGCCGAGGACGAACTGGATGAAGAGCGGCGCCCGCACCAGGCCCTGGTCGACGAAGTGGGCCAGGTTGTAGAGATGGCCCATGTCGTAGCATTCGAACTCGAAGCGGGTGCCATGGGTCTCGCCCAGCGTGCGCAGGATGTGCGCGATGTCCTTGAAGGAGTTGCGGAAGATCTGGTCCTCCATGCCCTCGACGTAGGGCTTTTCCCAGTCGTACTTCCAGTCGCTGATGCGGCGGGCGACCGGATGGATCGAGAAGTTCATGGAACCCATGTTCAGCGAGCACATTTCCGGACGGGCCGTCAGCGGATACGCCAGGCGCTCGGCCAGGCTCATCCGCGTCGTGCCGCCGGTCGTGATGTTGATGACGGCGTCGGTGGCCGCCTTGATCCGGGGGACGAAGCGCTTGAAGACCTCCGGGTCGGGGGTGGGCCGGCCGTCGGCCGGGTTCCGGGCATGCAGATGGAGGATGGCGGCGCCGGCTTCGGCCGCCTCGATGGCCTGCGCGGCGATCTGGTCCGGCGTCAGCGGCAGATGCGGCGACATCGTGGGCGTGTGAATGCCGCCCGTGAGGGCGCAGGTGATGATGACCTTGTCAGTCGTGCGTTTCATGTTTGCGTTTCCAGACATCTGCGCGGCCCGGAGGCCGCAGGGTTCAAACCGCCAGCCATTGCGCGAGCAGTTCCTCATTTCCGGCGATTTCCTGCGGCGTACCCTCGCGCACGATCCGGCCGTGACCCATCACGCACATGCGGGTGGACACGCGCAGCGCGATGGTCAGCTTCTGTTCCACCAGGACCACCGACACGCCCCGCCGGTGGATATCCTGGATGCAGTCGCTGACCGCCGCGACGATCTGCGGCGCCAGGCCCTCGGTCGGTTCGTCGATCAGCAGCACCTTCGGATTCCCCAGCAGCGAGCGGCAGATCGTCAGCATCTGCTGCTCGCCACCGGACAGGCTGCCCGCCAGGGTGCCGCGCCGTTCCTTCAGCCGGGGGAAATAGTCGAACATCTGCGCCGCCGTCCACTCGGGGACGCCGGGCGGGCAAGGCTGCTCTCCCATGCGCAGGTTCTCGTCGACCGTCAGGTTGGCGAACACCTCGCGTTCCTCCGGCACGTAGGCGATGCCGGCGCGGGCGATCTCGTAGGGCCGGCGCCCCGCCAGCGCGCGCCCGCCCAATGCGACCTCGCCCGAGGTGGGCGGCAACAGGCCCATGATGGCCTTCAGCGTCGTGGACCGGCCCGAGCCGTTGCGCCCCACCAGCCCGATCACCTCGTGCGGTCGCACGTCGAAACTCACGCCGCGCAGCACATGGCTCTTGCCGTAGTGGGCATGCAGGTCCCGCACGCGCAGCACCGGAGTGTCTTCCATGTTCATGCCGTGGCCTCCTCGCCCAGATAAGCTTCCCGGACCCGCGGATCCGCGCGGATCTCCTCGGGCGTGCCGCTGGCGATCACCTCGCCATACACCAGCACGCTGATGCGGTCGCTCAGCGAGAACACGACCTCCATGTCGTGCTCCACGATCAGCAGCGCGCGGCCTTCGGTGACCTCGCGGATGAGCGCCGTCGTGTAGCTCGTCTCCTCGCGCGACATGCCGGCCATGGGCTCGTCCAGCAGGATGATGCGGGGATCGGACGCCAGGGTCATGGCGATCTCCAGCGAGCGCTGCTCGGAATAGGCCAGCTCGCCCGCCGCCGTCGCCGCCCGTCGGGACAGGCGGACGCTTTCGAGCAGGGCCTCGCTGCGCTCCCGCACCGCGTCGTTGCGGTCGATCAGCCGCCAGAAGCAATATTGCAGACCGTGAGAGCGCATCACGGCCAGGCGGATGTTCTCGAAGACCGACAATTGCGGAAAAAGGTTGGTGATCTGGAAC
>CBFGXR010000194.1:0-4642 GCA_965652675.1 uncultured Castellaniella sp. | reverse complement strand
GTACAGGCCGAAGATCAGGGCGACCAGCCAGACGTTCGCCGATCCCAGGGTCGTGCGCGCCAGCCGCGCCAGGGAATCCCGGGTGCGGCCCGTTTCGGCGGCGGGGTCCGGCGGCACGAGGCGCAGGGTGAGCAGCAGGCAGCACAGGGTCAGCGCGGCCAGCAGCGACCACAGCAACTGCCAGGTGCCCAGGCTGAGGACCCAGGATCCCGCCAGCAGGATGACCACGGTGCCCAGCGGCATGTAGCTGCCCCACAGGCCCATGATGCGGCTCAGGCGGTCCGGCGGCACGAGGCGGCGGATCAGCGCGGGGATCGGCATGGCCACCATCAGGACGCCGCAGCCCTCCGCGGCGCGGAACAGCAGCACCAGCAGGCTGGAATCCAGCCAGGCGCCCAGCAGCGAGGCGGCCGCCAGGATGGCCAGGCCGGTCAGGACGCAGCGGCGCAGGCCGATGCGTTCGGCCACCAGGGCGATCGGCAGCCCCAGGATCAGTCCGCCGAGCTGCACGGCCGACAGCAGGAAGCCCGACTGCACCAGGCTGAGCCGGAATTCGGCCTGCAGCTGGGGCAGGGCCGGAGGCACCTTCCAGATGTGCAGCGCGGCGCACATGCCGACCAGGACCAGGAACAGGGCGGCGCGTACGGCGGCGTGGGGCTCGGCGGCGCGGGAGTCGAGGGCGGTGTGCGGCATGGCGGTCGTGCGGACAGAGGCGCTAGGAGAGGGCGGTTTTGCGGGGCAGCCAGCGCCAGAACATCCAGGCGGCGACGAAACCCAGGGCGCCGATGGCGGTGATGCCGCTGGCGAGCGACAGGGCGGCGGTGATGGCGGACATCAGCAGAGGGCCGCCGCCGCCGCCGAGATCGGTGATCAGGCGCCAGATGCCCAGGAACCGGGTGCGGTCCGCGGAGGGCGAGGCGTCGGCGCCGATGGTCATGATGATGCCCGAGCCGATGCCGTTGCCTACGCCCAGCACCATGCTGACCGCCAGCAGGCTGGCGAACCCCGTCGTCCAGGGGATGCCGATCAGGCTGGCGCCCATGATCAGCATGCAGGGCAGGGCGACCCAGAGACGGCCGCGCAGGTCCATGATCCGGCCGGCCGGGTAGAACAGCAGCATGTCCACGCCGCCCATGATCCCGTAGATCAGGGCGGTCGCCGTGGCGTCCAGGCCGATCTGGTCGGCCCAGAGGGGAATGACGATCTGGCGGCAGGACCGGATCGCCGAGACCAGCGCCGTGGCCACCCCCAGCGTCAGGAAGACGCCCGCGTGCTGGCGGGCCAGGCCCGCCAGGGACAGGGGCGGGGCATCGCGGTGCGCGACGCGGTCGCGGGGTTCGAGGTCCGGGATGGTGAAGGCCAGGATGCCGGCGCCCAGGAAGGCGAGGACGGCGGCCCAGTAGGCGCCCGGCAGCCCCATCAGGTGGATGAAGCCGGCGGCCATGAAGGGGCCGGCGAACAGGCCCACCCGCATGGTGCCCCCCAGGGTGGACATGGCGCGTGCGCGCATGTAGGGCGGCACGGCTTCGATCAGGTAGGTCTGGCGCGCCAGCAGGAAGACGGAACTGGCCAGGCCGATCATCAGGACGCCCAGGCCGAAGACCCAGGGAGAGCGGGCGATCAGGCACAGGATCAGGGCGGCCAGACTGAAGATGGCCGCGCCGATCATGGCGCGGCGTTCGCCGTGGCGGTTGGCCAGGGCGGCGGCCGGCAGGTTGGCCATCATGGAGCCGATGCCGATCAGGGCCACGATCAGGCCGGCCTGCGCCGAACTGGCGCCCAGGTCGCGGGCGCTGAGGGCGAGGACCGGGTAGATGGCGCCTTCGCCCAGGCCGAAGAGCAGGGAGGGGCCGAATGCCGGCAGGGCGATCCGGGCCAGGCTGAAGGAATCGGAAGAGGGAGGCACGCCAGGGGGTCGTGATGACCAAATCGGCATTGTCGCATACGCGGGATGGGAATGCCCCGAGGCGGCGGCGTGGGTGGGTTTCCCTATTGCCTTCATGGAAATTGGCAGATTCAATCAGGAAAAACACTAGGCGTTATTACTGATTGCGGGAAGCTTCAGGTTTCGTGCATCATGCACGAGCTCTCGACCGTTTACAAAACGGCACATTTGACCGGTTTACCAACCAACTTAGGGGCTCTCTCTCATGCAACGTCGTTCCTTCCTCAAGAAGGCTGCCCTCGGCGCGGCCGCCGGCGGCGCCACCCTGGCCGCTCCCGCTTTCGCCCAGGAATCGCCCACCCTCAACTGGCGCCTCGCCTCCAGCTTCCCCCGCAGCGCGGATGCCATCTATTCCGGCGGCGAAAACATCGCCAAGTTCGTGTCCGAGGCGACCGGCGGCAAGTTCCAGATCCGCGCCTTCCCCGGCGGCGAGATCCTGCCCGCCCTGGGCGTGCTCGACGGCGTGCAGAACGGCACGGTCGAATGCGGCCACACCGCGTCCTACTACTACTACGGCAAGGACCCGGCCCTGTGCTTCGACGGCGCCGTGCCCTTCGGCCTGAACACCCGCCAGTACAACGCCTGGGTGCGCCATGGCGGCGGCCTGGCGGTGCTGCGCGAACTGTTCGCCAAGTTCAACGTCGTGAACTTCCCCTGCGGCTACACCGGCACCCAGATGGGCGGCTGGTTCCGCAAGGAAATCAAGACGGTCGAAGACCTCAAGGGCCTGAAATTCCGCACGGCGGCCTTCGCCGGCGCGGTGCTGATGAAGCTCGGCGTGGTGCCCCAGCAGATCGCCGGCGGCGACATCTACCCGTCCCTGGAAAAGGGCACCATCGACGCGGCCGAATGGATCGGCCCCTACGATGACGAGAAAATGGGCTTCCACCGCGTGGCGCCCTTCTACTACTTCCCGGGCTGGTGGGAAGGCACGCTGCAGGTGTCCCTGTACGTCAACAAGGACAAGTACGAAGCGCTGCCCAAGCACTACCAGGCCGTGCTGGACCAGGCCTCCGCCCTGGCGACCAACACCATGATCGCCACCTACGACGCCGAGAACCCCAACGCCCTCAAGCGTCTGATCGGCGAGGGCGCCAAGCTCCGCGCCTTCCCGAAGCCCGTCATGGACGCCTGCTACAAGGCCGCCCAGGAAACCTACGCGGAACTGTCCGCCAAGGATCCCGGCTTCAAGAAGATCCACGACGCCTACATGGGCTTCCGCGACCACGAAATCCCGTGGTTCCGGATCGCCGAAGGCAGCTTCGACCAATACATGGCCACGGCGGCCAAGTAATCGACGCCTCGTGCCGGCCTTTTCCGAAGGCCGCCCATGACCGGATCGCGCACCAGCCCCCCTCGTGGGGGCTTGCGCGTGTCCGGCCGCAACTCTTTTTTCATTGGCTCTCACCATGAATGCACTTCTCGCCCTGTCGCGAGCGATCGACGCCGTCAATCGCCGCGTGGGCCGGGCCGTGACCTGGCTGATCCTGCTCGCGGTACTCGTCAGCGCCATCAACGCGACGGTCCGCAAGCTGTTCAACGTCAGTTCCAACGCCTGGCTCGAATTGCAGTGGTATCTGTTCGGCGCCGTTTTCCTGCTGGCGGCCGGCTACACCCTGCTCAAGAACGAACACGTCCGCGTCGACGTCCTGGCCTCGCGCTTTCCCCGGCGCACCCAGCTCTGGATCGAAATTTTCGGCGTGCTGTTCTTTCTGCTGCCCGCCTGCGGGCTCATCATGTGGCTGTCCTGGCCGTTCTTCATGGATGCCTTCGTGAACAACGAACAGTCCTCGAACGCGGGCGGCCTGATCCGCTGGCCGGCCAAACTGCTGATCCCCGTCGGTTTCTTCCTGCTGGTAGGCGCGGCCCTGTCGCGAGCGATCGACGCCGTCAATCGCCGCGTGGGCCGGGCCGTGACCTGGCTGATCCTGCTCGCGGTACTCGTCAGCGCCATCAACGCGACGGTCCGCAAGCTGTTCAACGTCAGTTCCAACGCCTGGCTCGAATTGCAGTGGTATCTGTTCGGCGCCGTTTTCCTGCTGGCGGCCGGCTACACCCTGCTCAAGAACGAACACGTCCGCGTCGACGTCCTGGCCTCGCGCTTTCCCCGGCGCACCCAGCTCTGGATCGAAATTTTCGGCGTGCTGTTCTTTCTGCTGCCCGCCTGCGGGCTCATCATGTGGCTGTCCTGGCCGTTCTTCATGGATGCCTTCGTGAACAACGAACAGTCCTCGAACGCGGGCGGCCTGATCCGCTGGCCGGCCAAACTGCTGATCCCCGTCGGTTTCTTCCTGCTGGTAGGCGCGGGCCTGTCGCACCTGATCAAGTGCGTCGGCTGCCTGCGCGGCCAGTGTCCCGACCCCCGCGATGTGCACACGGGCAAGTCCGCCGAGGAACTGCTCGCCGAGGAAATCGCCCGCGAGGCGCAACAGCGCGAGGCCGCCTCGCATGAGGGGCACTGACCATGGAAGCATTGTTACTGGCTTATATGGCGCCGATCATGTTCGGCATGCTGGTGGTCCTGCTGCTGCTGGGCTTTCCCGTGGCTTTTTCGCTGGCGGCCAACGGCATCCTGTTCGGCCTGATCGGCATCGACCTGGGTCTGCTGTCCCCGGCGCTGTTCCAGGCCCTGCCGCAGCGCGTGTTCGGCGTGATGGGCAACGAGTCCCTGCTGGCGGTACCGTTCTTCACCTTCAT
>CBFGXR010000193.1:0-4642 GCA_965652675.1 uncultured Castellaniella sp. | reverse complement strand
GGGGGGCCACGGTCGAGGTGGGCCAGGTGCTGGCCGTGATGGAAGCGATGAAGATGGAAGCCCAGGTGCTGGCGCCCATCGCGGGCGTGCTGCGCCAGGAAGTGACGGCGGGCGCTTTTGTCGAGGCTGACGTGCCGCTTGGGCGCATCGAAGGAATGCGGCGCTCCTAGGGCGGCTCCGGGCAAGCCGCCGCGCCGCTGCGCATCCGCGGCTGCGGACGGGGGCCTTGCGCCGGGGCGGGGTAAAGACTTGTGCCGTCCGGCCGTAGATGCCGATACGGGGCCGTCGGTGCCGCTTTGCCCGACGGGTTCCGTTGTCTGGATGATGCGATGAGCCCTCTCGATGCCTTGACCTTTTCCGTGCCGTCGGCGGTCGGCCCCGCGCATGTCGGCGGCCAGGGAACCGTGGGGATGTCTTCCCCGGATGCGCCGGCCTCGTCCAGGGCCTCGATTTCCGACCTGGGGCGGGCGATGTCCTTGGCCGCCTCGGGTTCGACGGCGACCCGGAGCCGCTATCGGGACATCGATGACAGCGATCTGCCCGATGCCGTCAAGCATCTGCTGCGGATGATCCGCGACCTGCGGGAAAGACTGGCGGAACTGGCGCGGGAACTGCAGGCGGTCCAGGCCGACGATCGTCTGGATCCCGAGGTCAAGCACGCCCGCCTGCTGCAGATCCAGGCGCAGATGAGCGCGCTGAACGGCGCGCTGGTATCGGCGACACAGAAGCTGGCCAGCCTGATGCGGGACATGCAGCTGGACCAGGCGCAGCAGATGTCCGCCGCGCAGCTGGCGCTGTAGCGGCCGTCCGGGGCTGCAGGCCGCCATCAGGCTGGCGGCGCCGCCAGCACGGCGCATACCGCGTCCGTCAGTTGCCGCAATTCTTGCGCCGTCATCGTGAAGGCGGGCGTCAGGTAGACGATGTTGTCGAAGGGCCGGATCCACACGCCCGCTTCCAGGAATGTCCGGCACAGGGCGGCGCGGTCGGGCGCCCGGTCCAGTTCGACGACGCCGATGGCGCCCATGACGCGGACGTCGCGTACGTGGGGCAGGGCCTTGCAGGGTGCCAGGCCGTCGCGCAACCGGCTTTCGATGGCCAGGACCTGGGGCAGCCGGGGTTCCGTTTCGAACAGGTCCAGCGAGGCCAGTGCGGCGGCGCAGGCCAGCGCATTGCCCATGTAGGTGGGGCCGTGCATCAGCGCGTGCGCGGGGTCGTCGGACCAGAAACCCTCGAAGACGCGCCGGCTGGCCACGGTCGCGGCCAACGGCAGGGTGCCGCCCGTCAGCGCCTTGGACAGCGTGATGATGTCGGGCCGGACGCCTGCCTGCTCGAAGGCGAACAGCGTCCCGGTGCGACCGAAGCCGGTGAAGATTTCGTCGAAGATCAGCAGGACGCCGTGGCGGTCGGCCATCTCGCGCAGCCGCGCGAGTACGGCGGGTTCGTGCATCCGCATCCCGCCCGCGCCCTGCACCAGCGGTTCGACCAGGAGGGCGGCCACCTGGTTCGCGTGGGCATGCAGCCAGGTGTCGAGGGCGCCGGCGCGCGCCTCGTCCGTGGGCAGTTCGTGCAGGTCCTGGCGCGGGACGACGCCGTCGAAGGCGGCGTGCATGCCCACGCCGGGATCGCAGACGGCCATGGTGCCGAAGGTGTCGCCATGGTAGCCGCTGCGGAACGCGACGATGCGGCGCCGCTGCGGCTCGCCCTGGTTGAACCAGTATTGCATGGCCATCTTCAGCGCCACCTCGACCGAGACGGAGCCCGATTCGGTGAAGAACGCCCGATCCAGGCCCGGCCCGAGCAGGGCGCACAGGCGCTGGGCCAGGGCGAGCGCCGGTTCGTGCACCAGTCCGCCGAACATGATGTGGGGCATGCGGTCGAGCTGGTCGCGCACGGCCTGGGCGATGCGCGGATGGTTGTAGCCGTGGCAGGCGGTCCACCAGGAGGCGATGCCGTCGATCAGGACGCGGCCGTCGGCCAGTTCGATCCGGCAGCCTTGGGTGCGGACCACGGGTGCCGGCAGGCCGGCGGTTTTCATCTGCGTGTAGGGCAGCCAGATATGGCGGTGGCCGTCCTTCAGCCAGTCGGGCGAGGAGGTATTCATGATTTGTTTCAATTGAAAGGCTGTTGGCGGCGGCGAGGGGATGATGGCTCGATGTCGTGCGCTTGGGGCGAATTCCCGGGAAAATCGCTTAAATCCATATTTCCGCTATCTCCTTTCTAAATATGTAAAAAATCAGTTTATTTCAGCTATCTTGATATTATCGCCTCGCTGTTCATTTTCAACCAGGAGGCTGGCGGCGTGGTGGCGCACCGATTCGACGGGTTTTTCGAGCACGCGCTGCGCGAGGCGGAACGCCTGTGCTTGCGCCGCGTAGTACGCCCGATGGAGCATGCCGCGCCCGGACGCGGCATGCTCGGCGGACGCGAGATTCTGAATTTCAGCAGCAATGACTATCTCGGGCTGTCCCTGCATCCGGTTCTTGCCGCCCGGGCGTGCGATCACGCCCGGCGCCACGGGACGGGTGCGACCGCGTCCCGGCTGATCTGTGGCACCAGTCCGGCCTGCGCCGGGATCGAGGCACGGCTCGCCCACGCCAAGGGCACGCAGGCCGCGCTGCTGTTTTCCTCCGGCTGGCAGGCCAATGCGGCGGTCCTGCCGGCGTTGCTGCGGGCGCTGGGCAAGGAAACGCAGGTCTATGTCGACCGGCTCGTCCATGCCAGCCTGCACCAGGGTTGCCGGGCGGCGGGGGTGCGGCAGATCCGCTTTCGCCACAACGACCTGGACCATCTCGATGCCCTGCTGCGCGCCCGGGCCGATCGGTCCGGGCGCCGGATCATCGTGACGGAGACCGTGTTCAGCATGGATGGCGACCGCTGCGACGTGGCGGCGCTGGCCGGCCTGGCGGAGCGGCATGGGGCGTTCCTCTACCTGGACGAGGCCCACGCCACCGGCGTGCTGGGTCCGGACGGCATGGGCCTGTCCGGTCTGGCCGGCGGGCGGGTCGATCTGGCCATGGGGACGTTCAGCAAGGCGATGGGGGGCTTCGGCGCCTACGTCGCCGGCTCCCGGGCGCTATGCGATTACCTGGTCAACACCTGTTCCGGCTTCATCCATACGACCGCCTTGCCGCCCGCCGTGCTGGGGGCCATCGACGCCGCGCTGGATCTCGTGCCCGGGATGCGGGCCGAACGCGAGGCGCTGGCGGACAAGGCCGCCTCCCTGCGCGCCGCGCTGGGGGCCATGGGACTGGACACGGGGGCCTCGAGCACGCAGATCGTGCCTGTCCTGATCGGTGATGAACGCCGCACGCTGGCCCTGAGCCGGGCGCTGGAAGCCCGGGGCGTACTGGTGACCGCCATCCGCCCTCCCACCGTGCCGCGCGGCACCAGCCGCCTGCGCATCGCGCTCAGCGCGGCGCACACGCGCGCGGACATCGACAAGCTGGTCGATGCGCTGTCGGACGCGCTGGAGGTCGTGCCATGAGCGCGCCGGGCCGCCCCAAGCGCGAATTCCCCCTTGGGGGGACGGCGCGTAGCGCCAAGGGGGCGGCAGTGAGCGCGCCGCCGCCCACGCTCGTATTCGTGCATGGCTGGGGGTTCGATGCCGGCTTCTGGGACGCGCTGAGGGCGCGGCTGAGCGACTGGCCGCAGCGAGTGCTGGAGCGCGGCTACTTTTCCGGTTCGGCCGAGGACGATGCGCTGCCGGACGGCTCGCTGGTGATGATCGGCCATTCGTTCGGCTGCATGCGCATGCTGGCCCGCCCGGCGCCGTGGCGGCGGATGCGGCCGTCCGCCTGGATCGGCATCAACGGCTTCGCCCGCTTTTGCGCGGGCGACGATTTTCCGCAGGGCGTGGATCCGCGCGTGTTGCGGCGCATGGCGGCCCGGCTGGAGGCCGCGCCGGCGGACGGGGTCGACGATTTCCGGCGGCGCTGCGGGGCGGCCCCTGCCGGCGCCGCCCCGTGCGCGCGGACGCTGATGCGCGATTTGCGGGCCATGCGGGAGCTGGATCTGCGCGAACGGGTGGGCAGCCTGGCCGCGCCTTCGCTGTTTCTGTCGGGGGCGGAGGATCCCGTGGTGCCGGCGCGGATGGCCGCCGCGGCCTTGCCCGGCCGTGTCATCGACTGGATGCCGGGCGGAGGGCATCTGTTGCCCCTGCAGGATCCGGCCTGGTGCGCCGGGCGCATCGAGGGATTCCTGACGCGCCATGGACTGGCGCCGGCATCGCGTGCGGAAATCCGTGCGCCCCGCCTGGCCGGAGCGTCCGGCGATGAGATCCCGGGCGCGCGTCCCGGCGGCGCGGGCGTGCGTTTCGGCGCGGCGGCGGCCGGCTACGACCGCCATGCCGGCGTGCAGCGCGAGGTGGCGGCCCGGCTGTCGGCGCGGATCGCCCGGCTCGACCTGCCGGCGCGGCCCCGCATTCTCGAGATAGGCTGCGGCACGGGGATGCTCACCCGCATGCTGGGCGCGTGTTTTCCCGAGGCGGACTGGACGATCACGGACCTGTCCCCCGCCATGCTGGACGTGGCGCGAAGCGGTCTGCGCCTGGGGGGCGTCACCCGCTATCGGGTGATGGATGGAGAATGTCCATCGCTGGTAGGCGGCCCTGGCCGCTTCGATCTGATCTGCTCCAGCATGGCCT
>CBFGXR010000192.1:0-4647 GCA_965652675.1 uncultured Castellaniella sp. | reverse complement strand
GCGGAGCCGCACATCCACATCGTGCTGTGGAACGTGCCGGCCGCGCAGGAAAGCCATGCACCTGAACGACCTGAAAGTGCCGGCCGGCGTGAAGGTGGACCACGTCGACATCATGTACAACGCGGGCCATCCCGGCGTGGCGGAGCCGCACATCCACATCGTGCTGTGGAACGTGCCGGCCGCGCAGGAAAGCCGCGTGGCGAAATGAGCGCGCCCGCGTACGACCCGTGCCGCCGGCTGCTGCTGGGCGCCGGTGGCGGCCTGCTGCTGGCGGCCGTCCTGCCGAGGCCGGCGGTGGCCGATGATGCCCTGGAGATCGGCATGTCCGGCACGCCGACCGGATCCGAGGTCTGGTTCCGGCCCCGGGGCCTGCGGGGGCGGCCGGGCCAGGCTGTCCGCTGGGTCAATCGGGACGCGGGCAACGTCCATACCTCCACGGCCTATCATCCGGCCAACGGCAAGCCGCTGCGCATGCCGGCAGGCGCGAAGCCGTGGAATTCGGACTACCTGCTGCCGGGGCAATCCTTCACCGTGGTGTTCGACACGCCCGGCGTCTACGACTATTTCTGCCTGCCGCACGAGCACGCGGGGATGGTCGGGCGGATCGTGGTGGGGGACGCGGATGCCGCGCCGCCCTATGCTGATACGGATGCGCGGCTGCCCCCGGCCGCCGTGGCCGGTTTTCCGGATGTGGCGGCCATCCTGCAACAGGGACGAGTCGGTTGACCGGAAGCCGGTCCCCGCCCTCGGAGGCGGCGGGGACCGCGTGCGGTCCGGTCCGCCGTGCCGGATCGTCGGGCCGTGTCAGCCGCCCGCCCGCACCCTGGCCAGGACGCCGGCCACGATACGGTCGCAGCGGTGACCCGCGAACGAGAATGCGCCCGCCGCGCGCGGGTCGAAATCCGGCCGCATGGCTTCCTGCAGCAGGCGGCGGGCGCGCATGAAGCGCACGCGCACGGTGGCCTCGGGCAGCCCCAGGACGGCCGCGACCTCGGCGGCCGGCATGTCGTCCACGGCGCGCAGCATGAAGACCGTGCGGTAGAGGTCGGGCAGCGCGTCGATGCGCCGTTCCAGCCGGTGCCGCAGTTCGGCGCGCCAGGCCGCCTGGTCGGGGCCGTCGGCGGCGGGAGCGGCGGTGTCGGGATCGTGCGTCGGCATGGTGTCCTGTTCGTGCGGAGCCTGGTATGCGGATTGGATGAGGGATTCGCGCGATCTGTTTCGCCGCCGCCGCATCAGGGCCTCGTTGACGGCGATGCGCGTCAGCCAGGTGGCGGGCCGGGCCTCGGCGCGGAAGTCCCGCAGATGCCCGTAGGCCTTCCACCAGGCTTCCTGGACCGCGTCTTCGGCTTCGGCCTCGTCGCGCAGGATGCTGCGCGCCGCCTGGTAGAGCTGCTGGTTGTGGCGGCGCATCAGGGCCTCGAAGGCCGCCAGGTCGCCGTCCGCCGCGCGGCCGATCAGGGCGAGGTCGTCCGCGGCCGCCGGGTCGGGCTGGAACTGGGTGTCCACGTGAACTCCTGAAAGAATACCGTCGGCATTGGATGCGGCGGGACCGGAAAACGTTTCATGCCGTGCCGCGAGGATGGTCTCGTTCGGCGTCCCCCGCGCGGCGGCGCGTCAGGCCGGCTTGTGTCCGGGCAGGTCCGCCAGGGTCTGCAGGGCCAGGGCGGAATGGGCATAGGCGCCGCCCGCCCGCATTTCGGCCGCCACCCAGATCGCCTCCATGATTTCCGCATCGGACGCGCCCGCGCGGGCGGCGCCTTCGGTGTGGCCCTTGATGCAATAGGGGCACTGGGTGACGTGAGCCACGGCCACGGCGATCAGTTGCTTGGTCCTCGCGTCCAGCGCGCCGGGGGCGAACACGGCCTTGCTGAAGGCCTTGAACGCGGACAGGGCCTCGGGCGCGAGTTCCGCGCGCCGTTTGGCGATCTCTGCGGTGGGATGGGGGTACATCGGGGCATCCATGACGGGGTCTCCTGGGGCTGTGGTCGGAATCATCATAGACCCGCGCCGGAGGCGCGGCCAGGGTAGCCCCAAGCCGGGCAGGGGATCGGCGCGCGCGCCCGGAACGGGTGCGCGGCGGGCCTACAATGGCGGTTTTCCTTTTCCGGGTGAGTCGTATGGAATCCCGCCGGCCCATGGACGGTCTGGCCTCCGGCCTGATGCTGGTGCTGTGCCTGCTTTGGGCCATGCAGCAGATCGCACTCAAGGCCACCGCCCTGGATTTTGCCCCCGTGTTCCAGATGGCCGTGCGCAGTGTCGTCGCGGGCGTGCTGGTGCTTCTGTTCATGGCCTGGCGCGGTCAGCGCCTGGACGGCATTCTGGATGTCTGGCGGCCGGGGCTGCTGGCCGGATCCCTGTATGCCCTGGAGTTCTTGTTTTTGGGCGAAGGCCTGCGCCATACGTCGGCCGGCCATGCCGTGGTGATGCTGTACACGGCACCGATCTTCGCGGCGCTGGGACTGCACTGGAAGCTGCCCGACGAGCGCCTGGCCGCCGTGCAGTGGCTGGGTGTGGGCCTGGCTTTCGGCGGGATCGCGATGGCGTTCCTGTGGCGCGACGAGGGCGCCCGGGCGGCAGACGCCGCCATGTTGTGGGGCGACTTGCTGGCCTTGTTGGGCGGGGCCGCCTGGGGCGCCACCACCGTGGTGGTGCGGGTGACGCGGATGGCCGCGTTGCCGGCCAGCCAGACCCTGATCTATCAACTGGCGGTGGGCGCGGCGTGGCTGCTGTTGGCGTCGTTTCTGTTCGGGCAGACGGAATTCCGCATGACACCGCTGGTCTGGGCCAGCCTGGCCTTCCAGTCGGTGTTTGTCTCCTTTCTCAGCTATCTGGTCTGGTTCTGGCTGCTGCGCAAGTATCTGGCGTCCCGCTTGGGGGTGTTTTCTTTTCTGACACCGCTGTTTGGCCTGGTCCTGGGCGCGTGGCTGCTGGGTGAGCCGGTGGGCGCGGGCTTTCTGGGCGGGACGCTGCTGGTGGTATCGGGGGTCGTGCTGCTGAGCGGCTACGGCTGGTACTGCCAGTGGCGAGCGCAGCGGACCTGGGGCGCGGACAGGGGCTGAGCCCCGGGCACCGGGCGGCCCCCGGTGTGTTGGCTATGGCGCGACCGAGGCGCCCCGGATGCCGTGGCGCGCCAGTGACCGGGCCACGAAGCCGGACGCCTTGCAGCGTTCGACGAAATCGGCCAGCGCGGCGGCGGCGCGCGCGGGGCGTGATTTCGGCAGGCCCATGGCCTGTTCGATCACCATGAACCGGCCAGGCAGCAGGCGCACGCCGCCGACCCGGTCCGCGTCGGCCTGGAGCTGCTGGCGCACCCCGGCGGCGACTTCCTGGCCGCCGGCCAGAAAGTCGTCCACCACGCGCTGGGAATTTTCCGCCCGCACGATGTCGGCCCGTGCCAGATGGCGGCTGAGATACAGGTCGTAGGCGCTGCCCTGGCCCACCACGACGCGATGGCCGGGCCGGTCGACCTCGGCGTTGTCGCGCAGCGGGGAATCCGCGCGGACCAGGTAGGCGCCTTCGATGAGCACGTAGGGGGCGGTGAAGGCGATGCCCTCGCCGCGTTTGGGGTCGATGGCGAAAAAGCCGATGTCGGCGGCCTGTCCGGTGACGGCTTCCACCGACTGGGCGGCCTTGTCGAACACCACCAGTGCCAGCGGCACGCCGAGTTCCCGCGCCAGTTCCCCGGCCAGGTCCACGGACACGCCCGACACTACGCCGGTGCCGGCGTCGCGGCGGGCCAGCAAGGGGTTGCCCAGGTTGATGGAGGCGCGCAGGGCGCCGGAGGGGGCGAGATCGTCGGACAGGGACATGGCGGACTCGGCGGGGTGGTCGATGATGCGATTGTAGAAGGATCGGTGTACCGTAGGGCATTCCATCGTTTCCCGGAGATCCGCATGCCGCATGCCGCCGCCTCGCTGCCGTCCGTTTCGCCCGACGCGGCGCGTACCGTCGTGTCCTTCTGGCGCGAGGCCGGGCCCCGCCACTGGTTTTCCAAGGACGCCGCCTTCGACGCCGAGTTCCGCGAGCGCTTCCGGGACGCCCATTTCGCCGCCGCGCGGGGCGAGCTGGAGGGCTGGCTGGGCCAGCCCGAATCGGCCCTGGCGCTGATCCTGCTGCTGGACCAGTACCCCCGCAACGCCTTCCGGGACACGGGCCACATGTTCGCCACGGACGGCCTGGCCCTGGCCTATGCGCGCCGCGCGCTGGTCTTTCTGGACCAGATCGAACCCGCCCTGCGCAATTTCATGTGCCTGCCCTTCATGCATGCCGAAAGCCTGCCCGTGCAGGAGGAGTCCGTCGCTCTGTACACGCGCGAGTTGCCGGATTCCCTGTCCTGGGCGATCGAACACCGCGACATCGCAGGCCGGCTCGAGCGAGCCGTCGCTCTTGACCGCAAACATCGCCACCGTTCCGTCGTCAGTCGGGTTCTCGATGACCGGCACGCCGTTGCGGCGGACGACCTGGACCGACCTGGTGTAGTCGCCGTGGTTGGCGACGAGCACGCGCGTGCCCGTGCGGTCGGCCAGCGACGGCTGCCAGTCGCGCACGACGGGGATGAAGCCGGAGAAGGCCAGGATTCCCGCGGGGGCGGGCCGGTCGCCGGCGAGCCCGAGCGAGTAGCTCATCACCGAGCCCATCGAGAATCCG
>CBFGXR010000191.1:0-4657 GCA_965652675.1 uncultured Castellaniella sp. | reverse complement strand
CCAGCGCGCGGCCCAGGTCCACGCGCTTCTGCAGGCCGTAGGGCAGGCGTCCGACCGGGGTCTTGCGCCAGGCCTGGATTTCCAGGAAATCGATGATGTTTTCCACGACCTCGCGGTGGGCGATTTCCTCGCGCTCGGCCGACCCCAGCCGCAGCGCCTGCGCCAGCACGCCGCTCTTCATGCGCAGGTTGCGGCCCGTCATGATGTTGTCCAGCACGCTCATGCCCTTGAACAGGGCCAGGTTCTGGAACGTGCGGGCGATGCCCATTTCGGCGGCGCGGCGCGGGTTCATCCGGGCGAACTGCCGGCCCTGCAGCAGGATGCGGCCTTCCTGGGGGGTGTAGACGCCGTTGATGACGTTCAGCATCGAGCTCTTGCCCGCGCCGTTGGGGCCGATGATGGCGCGGATCTCGTGTTCGCGCACGTCGAAGGAAATGTCCGTCAGCGCCTTGACCCCGCCGAAGGACAGGGAAATGTTCTGCAGGTCCAGGATGGTCTCGCCGATGCGGCCGGCGCGGTCCGCGGCACCGTCCGCCGCGACCTCCTGGGCCTGTTCTGTCGCCAGCTGGGTCATTCAGGCCACCTTTTTCAGGGGTTCGGGCCGCGCGACGGCCGCGGGTTCGATGCGCAGGTCGGCGGAGATCCGGCCCGTGCGGCCGTCCTCGAACTTGACCTCGGTCTCGATGAACTGGCTGGGCCGGCCTTCGAACAGTGCCTCGACCAGCACGGCGTATTTCTGCGCGATGAAGGCGCGGCGGACCTTGCGGGTGCGGGTCAGTTCGTCGTCGTCGGGGTCGAGTTCCTTGTGCAGAATCAGGAAGCGGCTGACCTGCGAGGCCGCCAGCTTCGGATCCTGTGCCAGGTCGGCGTTGACCTGCTCGACGCAGTCCCGGATCAGGGCGTAGACCTCGTCCTTGCCAGCCAGGTCGGTGTAGCCGGCGTAGGGCACGCCGCGGCGTTCGGCCCAGTTGCCGACGGCCTCGAGGTCGATGTTGATGAAGGCGCAGACCTCGGCACGGTCCGCCCCGAAAGCCACAGCTTCCTTGATGAAGGAAAAGAACTTGAGCTTGTTTTCGATGTATTTCGGCGCGAACAGGCTGCCGTCGGCCAGATGGCCGACGTCCTTGGCGCGGTCGATGATCTTCAGCTGGCCATCCGTGTCCAGATAGCCGGCGTCGCCGGTGTGGTACCAGCCGTCCTCCGTGTAGGATTCGGCCGTCGCCTTGGGGTTGCGGTAGTAGCCGGTAAACAGGCCCGGGCTGCGCAGCTGGATCTCGCCGTTGTCGGCCACGCGGATGTCCACGCCTTCGCAGGGCGGGCCGACCGTGTCGTCGCGCACCTGGCCGTTGGCCTGGACGCAGACGAAGACCGAGGTCTCGGTGGAGCCGTAGAGCTGCTTCAGGTTGATGCCGATGGAGCGGTAGAAGACGAACAGGTCGGGGCCGATGGCCTCGCCCGCCGTATAGGCCACGCGCACCCGGCTCATGCCCAGGGTGTTGCGCAGGGGGCCGTAGATCAGCAGGTCGCCCAGGGCGTATTTCAGGCGATCGAGCGGGCCGACGCCGGCGCCGCCGTCCAGGATGCGGTCCCCCACCCGCCGCGCCAGGCCCATCGCCCGGCGGTACAGCCAGCGCTTGAAGCGGCCGGCGTCTTCCATGCGGATCGTGACGTGGGTCAGCAGGCCTTCCAGCACGCGCGGCGGCGCGAAATAGTAGGTGGGGCCGATGTCGCGCATGTCGATCGACACGGTCTCGGGCGATTCCGGATGGTTGACGGTGAAGCCCGTGGTCAGGAACTGGGTGTAGGAAAACATGTTCTGCCCGATCCAGGCGGGCGGCAGATAGGCCAGCACGTCTTCCCGGTCGGTCAGGCCCTCGAAACGTTCGATGGACCGCGCCCGGTCGATGAGCGCATGATGGCTGAGCACCACGCCCTTGGGCTTGCCGGTGGTCCCGGAGGTATAGAACATCGCGGCCGTGTCGTCGGGCCCGATCGCGGCGATGCGGCCGTCGATCTCGTCGGGCCGGCCCTGGGCGCGCGCGTCGCCGCGCGCCAGCAGGGCTTCCCAGGCCAGCAGGCGGGCGTCGTCGTAATGGCGCAGGCCGCGCGGATCGTCGTAGACGACGTGGCGCAGCGCCGGGCAGCGGCCGGAGACTTCCAGCATCTTGTCGACCTGTTCCTGGTCCTCGGCCACCACCACGCCGACCTCGGCGTCCTGCAGCACGTAGGCCATTTCCTCGGCCACGGCATCCTGATAAAGCGGTACGGGGATCGCCCCCAGGCACTGGGCCGCCATCATCGCCATGTAGAGCCGGGGGCGGTTTTCGCCGACGACGGCGACGTGTTCGCCCGGCGCGACGCCCAGATCGGCCAGCCCGGAGGCCACGCGCCGGACCTCGGCCGCCACCTGCGCCCAGGTCAGCGTCTGCCAGATGCCCAGGTCCTTTTCCCGGATCGCAGGCCGCGCGCCGCGCGCCCGCGCATGGTGCATCAGCAGGGCGGGGAACGTCGTCGCGGCGGTGGTTTCCTGTACCATGATGTCTCCTAGGCCTTGCGCGGATCCTGCGGCGCGCGGAGCCTTCAGTGCGCCTCTGATGGGCGGTGTCACGGACTAAGGTACAGGCTGCGACACCCCCCGACTGTCGCACGTATGACATTCGATCTCGATCTAGGGTAAGTCCCCATGAATCTGACTCAGGCTTTGCCGGCGCGCGCCGCCTGGTTCGACCTGCTCGACGACGAACAGCAGGCGCGCGTCCTGCGGGACACCGCCGTGGCGCACGTCGAGGCGGGCACCATCGTCGAGCACAAGGGCGTGATCGCCTGCGCCTGGATCGGCGTGCTCGACGGGCTGGTCAAGGTCTCGGTGGGCAACGCCGACGGCAAGCTGGCGTCCCTGACCGGGGTGCCGGCCGGCGGCTGGATCGGCGAAGGCTCGCTGCTGAAACGCGAAGCCCGCAAATACGACATCATCGCCCTGCGCCGCAGCACCATCGCCCGCCTGCGCGGCGACACGTTCTACTGGCTGCTGGACGCCAGCATCCCCTTCAACCGCTACCTGCTGCACCAGTTGAACGAACGGGTGGCGCAGTTCATCGGCAAGGCCGAATACGACCGCCTGCTGGCCCCCGACGCGCGCGTGGCGCGCTGCCTGGCGGAACTGTTCAATCCGCTGCTGTACCCGGGCAATTCGATGCGCCTGGAAATCACCCAGGAAGAAATCGGCTTCCTGGCGCGCATTTCCCGCCAGCGGACCAACCAGGCCCTGCGCGCGCTGGAATCCGCGCAGCTGCTGAAGATCGAATACGGCGCCGTCCAGGTGCTGGACCTGGACGGGCTGAAGCACTACGGCCTTTGAGGCTGTTCGCAGGCTAATGCCCGCCCAGATAGGCCGCGGCGACGGCGGGATCGCTGCGCAGTCGCTGCGCCGGGCCTTCGACGGCGATGCGGCCGTTTTCCAGCACGTAGCCGTAGTCCGCCACCGCCAGCGCCGCCGCGGCGAACTGTTCCACCAGCAGCATGGTCACGCCCTCGGATTTCAGGCGTGAAATGATGCGGAAGACCTCGTCGACCAGGATGGGCGCCAGCCCCATCGAAGGCTCGTCCAGCAGGATGACCTCGGGGTCGAGCATGACGGCGCGCGCCATGGCCAGCATCTGCTGCTCGCCGCCCGACAGGGTGCCCGCCAGTTGCGCGCGCCGTTCCTTCAGGCGCGGGAACAGGTCCATGGCGCGATCCAGGTCGCGGGTCACGTCGCCGCGGGCGCGGCTGCCGGTCAGGCGCGGAAAGGCGCCCAGCCGCAGGTTGTCGGTGACGCTCAGCGTGGGAAAGACGCGCCGGCCTTCCGGGGAGTGCGCCAGTCCCAGGCGGGCGATCCGGTGGGACTCCAGGCCCTGGATCGCCCGGTCGCCCAGGGTGATGGTGCCCGCCGAGGGCCGCAGCATGCCGGACACGGCCCGCATGGTGGTGGTCTTGCCCGCCCCGTTGGACCCGATCAGGGTCACGACCTTGCCGGCGGGCACGTCCAGGCTGATGCCGTGCAGCACCTTGACCTTGCCGTAGCCGGCTTCCAGGTTTTCGATCTTCAGCATGCCTGCGCTCCCGCCTGTTCACCGCCCAGATAGGCTTCGACGACCCGGGGGTCGGCCTGCACGTCGGCGGGCAGCCCCTCGGCGATCTTCTGTCCGAAATCCAGCACCGACACCGCGTCGCAGACCCCCATCACCACGTCCATGTGGTGCTCGATCAGGATGACGGTCAGGCCCCGGGCCTTGAGTTTGCGCATGATGTCCAGCAGTTCCTCGATGTCCGGGGCCGTCAGGCCGGCCGCCGGCTCGTCGAGCAGCAGCAGCTGGGGATCGAGCGCCAGGGCGCGGGCGATTTCCAGCAGGCGCTGCTTGCCGTAGGGCAGATTGCGGGCCTCTTCGTGGGCCAGCGAGGCCAGGCCGACGAATTCCAGCAGGCCGAGCGCCCGGGCGCGGGCCTGGCGTTCTTCCCGCCGCCAGCCAGGCGTGCGCAGCGCGATGCCCGCCAGCCCGCTGCCGAAGGAATGATGCAGTCCGACCAGCACGTTTTCCAGCGTGCTCATCTCGCCGAAGAGCTGCACGTTCTGGAAGGTGCGCGCCACGCCCCGCGCGGCGATCTGCGCGGAGGTCAG
>CBFGXR010000190.1:0-4670 GCA_965652675.1 uncultured Castellaniella sp. | reverse complement strand
CCAGGGAGGATTTGGGCGGTTCGATCGATTGCCGCAGACCGAGTTCGCGCGAGTCGGCCTGCTTGTCGAAGCGGCCGGACCGGGTGTCGTCCACGGGCGTGACCTGGGCGGCGGGATCTGGCTGGACCGGCTGGCGTTCGGACACGGGAGCCGCCAGACCCAGGCTTGAGGATGCCAGTTGGTTTCCAATGGGGTGAATCATGCGTGCTCCTGTCCGGATAAGCTGTTTCTGGCCGGGAAACGCCCGGGGATGACCCCCCGGATCGGGCGGATCCTGGATTTTCACTCTGGCATAACGGCGATATCCGGAAAAACTTTAGGGTTGGAGTCCCGGGGCGGAACCGGCGGCGCCCGGACGGGGGCCCGCCTTGCGGGAAATTCCCGGGGGAAAGCCGCGTTTCTTGGGAAAACGTCCGCAGCGTTCCTGGTGCATACTTGCATTTTATGATGTGTTTCACGGATTGCGCGATGCCTCTTTCCGAGGACCAGTTGATCGCCCGCCACGCGCCGCTCGTGCGTCGGCAGGCCCTGGCGCTGATCGGCAAACTGCCGGCCAGCGTCGAGCTCGACGATTTGATGCAGGCGGGCATGATGGGACTGCTGGACGCGGTGCGGCGCTACCAGCAGCAGGCCGACGCGCAATTCGAGACCTACGCGGTCACCCGCATCCGCGGCGCCATGCTGGACGAATTGCGCAGCCAGGACTGGCTGCCGCGCAGTGTGCGCGCCAAGGCGCGCAGCATCGAGGACGCCATCCAGACGCTGCGCCACCGCTTGCTGCGTCCGGCCACGGAAACCGAGATCGCCGAAGAAATGGGCATGGAACTGGCCGATTACCAGACTTTGCTCGAAGAAGCGCGCGGCGTCCAGGTGCTGATGTATGAGGACCTGGCCCTGCATCGGGAAGACCACGACGGCGAGAGTGCGCTGGAGGCGATGGTGGGGGGGCAGGGCGGAAACCCCCTGGACTGGCTGATGCGCGAAGGCCTGCGCGCGGTGCTGATCGAGGCGATCCGCAATCTGCCGGAACGCGAGCAGCTGCTGCTGTCGCTGCAGTTCGAGCAGGACCTGAACCAGAAGGAAATCGCCGCCGTCCTGGAAATCACCGAGGGCCGGGTATCCCAGCTGCGGTCGCAGGCCGTGGCGCGCATCCGGGCCTGGCTGTCCAGCCATTCCTGGGAACCCGACGCCGACGCCGACGATTACGAACATCTCCTGTAGCGGATGGCCGCCGCCGTACGCGTCCTTGCGCCCGCAATAAGATTCATTTAATATATATCTTATACGGCACAGGCTGCCGGATCACAATGGCGAGGGAACCTCATCATGAATATCGATCGTTTCAAGCATCAGCACGTCGAAATCCTCAGCGGCATCAGCTTGCTGCGCCGGCTGTCCCATCAGGGGATCGCCGATCACGCCGTGGACATCGCCCACGAACTGAAGGCCCTGGCCCAGGTCGTCACCCAGCACCTGGCCATCGAGGACCGCATCCTGTATCCCTCGCTGGAACAAAGCGGCGACGACCGCATGGCGCGCATGAGCGTGTCCTATCAGAACGACATGCAGGGCATTGCCAGCGCCTTCATCAATTTCGCCCGCCGCTGGGGCAACGCCACGCTGCTGACCCGCAGCCCGGAGGACTTCCGCGCCGAAGCCAATACCGTGCTGAAGAACGTCCATACGCGGATGCTGCGCGAGAACCGCGAGTTCTATCCGGCCATCGAGGCGCTGTAGATGAGCCCGGACACGGAATAGGGCCTGTTCACACTAATCAAGGGGATCGCGTTGGGCCTGAGCGCTGTCGAGCGCAAGGCGTCCACCGCAGCAAGACTCTATGTCTTGCGAGGATGGACAACGCAGCGATCGGCGGCGCTCAGGCCCAACCCTGCGGGAAGGCATGAAAAATCCGCCTGCCCTGCGTTGCCCGTCTTGCGCGTATTGACATACGCGCAGCGCCAGGCGCCTTGTTCAGCCAAATTTTTCATGCCTTCGCGACCCCTTGATTAGTGTGAACAGGCCCTAGTCCCCGCGGACTGTTCCGTGCCTGGCGAATCGGAACGCCTTGCAAGGCGCGAGGCGTAGAGATGTCTGGTTGTCCGCTGCGGGCTGTTGCGCCGTTCGTGGCATCAAAGCGCATATAATGGCCGGCTAGTTTCCCCCCAGCGGCCAAACGAATGAAAACCTCCGAGATCCGTCAGAAATTCCTGTCCTTTTTCGAGTCCAAGGGACACCAGATCGTGCCGTCCTCGCCGCTGGTGCCGGGCAACGACCCGACGCTGCTGTTCACCAACGCCGGCATGGTCCAGTTCAAGGATGTCTTCACCGGCAAGGACACCCGGCCCTATCACCGGGCGACCACCGCGCAGCGCTGCGTGCGCGCCGGGGGCAAGCACAACGACCTAGAAAACGTCGGCTATACCGCCCGGCATCACACGTTCTTCGAAATGCTGGGCAATTTCAGCTTCGGCGACTATTTCAAGCGCGACGCCATCACGTACGCCTGGACGCTGCTGACCGAAGTCTACGGCCTGCCCAAGGAAAAGCTGTGGGTCACCGTCTACCAGGAAGACGACGAGGCCTACGACATCTGGGCGCAGGACATCGGCGTACCCCGCGAGCGCATCATCCGCATCGGCGACAACAAGGGCGCGCGCTACGCGTCGGACAATTTCTGGCAGATGGCCGACACCGGCCCCTGCGGCCCCTGTTCCGAGATCTTCTACGACCACGGCCCGGACATCTGGGGCGGCCCTCCGGGATCGCCCGAGGAAGACGGCGACCGCTACATCGAGATCTGGAACCTGGTGTTCATGCAGTTCGAGCGCGACGCCCAGGGCAATATGAATCCGCTGCCCAAGCCGTGCGTCGACACCGGCATGGGGCTGGAACGCATCTCCGCCGTGCTGCAGCACGTCCATTCCAATTACGAGATCGACCTGTTCCAGCACCTGATCCGCGCCGCCGCGCGCGAGACCGGCTGTGCGGATCTGGCCGACAATTCCCTGAAGGTCATCGCCGACCACATCCGCGCCTGCGGCTTCCTCGTGGTCGACGGCGTGATTCCCGGCAACGAAGGGCGCGGCTACGTGTTGCGCCGCATCATCCGGCGCGCGCTGCGGCATGGGCACAAGCTGGGCCAGAAGGGCCTGTTCTTCCATCGGCTGGTGGCCGACCTGGTCGGGCAGATGGGCGACGCCTATCCCGAACTGGCCGCTCAGCAGGCCCGGGTCGAGCAAGTCCTGCGCCAGGAAGAAGAACGCTTCGGCGAAACCCTGGAAAACGGCATGCGCATCCTGGAATCCGCCCTGGCGGCCCTGCCGGCCGGCCAGGCGCTGGACGGCCAGACGCTGTTCACCCTCTATGACACCTACGGCTTCCCGGTCGACCTGACGGCCGACATCTGCCGCGAGCGCTCCATTCCCGTCGACCTGGACGGCTTCGAACAGGCGATGACGCAGCAGCGCGAACAGGCGCGCGCCGCCGGCAAGTTCAAGGCGGCCGCCGATCTCGTCTACGACGGCGTGGACACCCGGTTCGACGGCTACGAGCATCTCGAAGGCGAGGGCACGGTGACGGCCCTGTATGTGGACGGCACCTCGGTCGCCTCGATCGCCCAGGGGCAGGAAGCCGTGGTCGTGCTGGACGCCACGCCCTTCTATGCCGAGTCGGGCGGCCAGGTGGGCGACACGGGCCTGATCCGCAATGCGGCGGCCCGCTTCCAGGTCGCCGATACGCAGAAAATCCAGAGCACGGTCTTCGGCCATCACGGCCGGCTGGCCGAAGGCGCGCTGGCGGTGGGCGACGTGGTGCGGACCCAGGTGGACGGCCAGCGCCGCGCCGATACGATGCGCAACCACTCGGCCACCCACCTGATGCACAAGGCCCTGCGCCAGGTTCTGGGCGGCCACGTGCAGCAGCGCGGCTCCCTGGTCGATCCGGACAAGACCCGCTTCGACTTCGCGCATGATGCGCCCATGACGGCCGAACAGATCGCGCGGGTGGAAGTCATCGTCAACGACGAAGTCCTGGCCAACCAGGCGGTGCGGACGCAGCACATGGCCTACGACGAGGCTGTGGCCGGCGGGGCGATGGCCTTGTTCGGCGAGAAATACGGCGACGTGGTGCGGGTGCTGGACATCGGCTTCTCGCGCGAACTGTGCGGCGGCACCCACGTGGCGCGCACGGGCGACATCGGCCTGTTCAAGATCGTGTCCGAAGGCGGCGTGGCCGCCGGCATCCGCCGGGTCGAGGCCATTACCGGGCGCAACGCCCTGGCCTGGGTGCAGCGGACCCGCGAGACGCTGGATCAGGCGGCCGGGCTGCTCAAGACCCAGCCGGCGGAACTGCCCGAGCGCATCCAGGCGCTGCAGCAGCAGACGCGCCAGATCGAACGCGAACTCGAACGCCTGCAGGACAAGCTGGCCGCCGCCGCCGGATCCGATCTGGCCGCTCAGGCCGTGGACGTCGCCGGCGTGAAGCTGCTGGCGACGCGGCTGGCGGGCGTGGACCCCAAGGCGCTGCGCGGCATGGTCGATCAGCTCAAGTCGAAGCTGCCCGGCGCGGTGATCTTGCTGGCCGCCGTGGCCGACGACAAGATCAGCCTGGTGGACGGCGTCAGTCCCGAACTGACGGCGCGGGTCAAGGACGGCGACCTGGTGGGCGCCGTT
>CBFGXR010000189.1:0-4680 GCA_965652675.1 uncultured Castellaniella sp. | reverse complement strand
GACGACGACATGGCGGCCATGCTGGCGCAGGTGGCCGGCGCCCAGGCGCTGGGCCTGTCCGACGCCGGCCAGATCCAGCACCTGCACGCCCAGCTGGCGCGGCGCTACGACGAATTCGCCGATGTGATCGCCAGCGGCTCGGAGGCCCGCCTGCGGGACGCCCAGCCGCGCTTCGAACGTGCCCTGCAGTTGGTCGAGCGGGCGGGCGAAGCCCTGACGGCGCTGATCCGCGGCGACCACGACGATCCGCGCCTGGAGCGCGAGGCGCGCGCCCTGGGGCGCGGGCAGGCACGCCTGCTGTCGATGGCCAGCCAGTTCACGCGCGCGCTGCAGCAGGCCGACCGCCGCCGCATCACGCTGGGCAGCACCGGCATCACCAGTTCCGACGTCCGCCAATGGCTGCAGACGCGCGGCGCCCTGCATGAGCTGCTGGGCGACGCCCTGTCGCCCGGCCTTCATCCCGTCTTCGTCAGCGGCCATGAACTGGTCGACGTGGCCGAGGCGGAGCTCGACCGCGACCGGCCCGATCCGCACCGCGCCCAGGGCCTGCCGCCGGCCTCGCAGGCGGAGCCCGGCACGCTGGAGGCCCTGCGGATGCCGGAAGAACTGGAAGCCCTGATCGGACAACTGGCCCGATGGACCGAGGCCGCGCCGCCCGGCACGGCACCGGCCGCCCGCCCCGTCACGGACGCGGTGCTGGGCGGCCAATACGCCCAGGCCGCCTACCGGATGCAGCTGCTGCCGCTGCTGGGCGACGAACAGGCGCGCGCCTTGCGGGGACTGACGGGGGACCTGGCGCGTTCGCCCTGGCATGCCGCGCTGCGGCCGGACCTCCAGCCCGCGCAGGATCCCTACGTCGCCCTCATCAGCGCGGGCACCCTGGAACCCGATTCACCGGACGAATCCCATGCATGAAACCCTGGACGACGCCGCCCTGCTGATCGCCGAACTGCTGGCCAGCCGCTGGCTGCCCCGGCGGCACCCGCGTGTGCGCCGGGCGCTGATCGACGCCGAACTGTGGCAGACGGTGCAGGACCGCCTGGCCCTGTCGGGCCTGCGCCTGGTCGACAACATCCACGCCGACCACGTCTGCGTCGCCCTGCTGCACGGCGCCGAAACCACGGTCTTCGGCGAGACCGGCCTGAACGCCAACAACAACGCCCGCCTGCCGCGCGACGCGGTGTCGCTGCTGGTGCTGCTGTGGTCGCTGATCGTGCTGCCCAAGCGCGAGCGCCAGGCGGCCCGCGCCGCGACGGCCGAGGCCGAGGGCCAGACGGACATGTTCACCACCGAGCGCCCGCTCCCCAGCGCGGCCAGCGTCAGTCCGGTGGTGTCGTACAAGGCGCTGCTGGCCGACTTCGGCCCTCAGCTCGGCCGCAAGACCCGCATGGACGGCAACCTGAAGCGCCTGGAGACCCGGGGCTTCATCGTGCGCAAGGGCGACGACATCGGCGAAGGGCCGCTGCTGGACCTGCTGCTGGACTATGACGCGCTGGCGCCGCGCATCCTGGAAGGCGCGCTGGGCGACGTGCTGGCGCGCGCGCGCCAGCAGGCGGAAACCGATGCGGCCGCGCCGGCGCGCGACGACGGCTCGCACCCGACACCCGCCGATCCGGCGACCTGCGCCGCCGAGGACGAAGCCGACGCGCCGCCATCCGGCACCGACCCGCACGCGGAGGACGAGGACTGATGTTTCACCTGCAATCCCTGGAACTGCTGCAGTGGGACTACTGCCAGCGCCTGACGCTGCCGCTGGACGGCGCCATCATCACCGTCGCCGGCCCCAACGGCTCGGGCAAGACCACGCTGCTCGACGCCATGCGCACCCTGCTGGGGCTGGACTGTTCGGGCGGGCGCAACTACAAGACCTACGCCCGCCATGCCAACGCCGACACGACCTGGCTGCGCGCCGTGGTGGACAACCGGCCGCATGGCCGCCAGACCTCCAGCCGGCCGTTCGCGCGCAACCTGCTGTACGCGGACCAGGTGACGCTGGCCTGCCGCATCGACCGCAACGGCGGCGACTGGCAGCGCCGCTACCTGATGGCCGACGGCGACGTACCCATCGAAACCCTGATCCAGGCCCCCGACAAGGACTGGCTGGGCATCGAGCACTGGCGCAAGCGCCTCGAAGGCGCCGGGCTGTCGCGCGCCATCGCCCGCGTGCTGGCCCTGGAACAGGGCCAGACCGACCGGCTGTGCGAATACTCGCCCAAGGAACTGCTGCGCCTGGTCTTCGACGTGTTCGGCGACCAGGAAGTGCTGGACCGCTACGAAGAGGCCCGCCGCCACCTGCGCGAACAGGAAGCCGAGGTCGAAGTGGCCGAACGCGAACTGACGCACGGCCGCGCGCAGCTGGCCGAGCTGGTGGCGCGCGTGAATCAGTACCGCCAATATCAGATGAAGCTGCGCGAGCGTGAAACCCTGGCGACCGAAGTCGTGCCGGTGCTGGAATGGCACGAGGACCGCCACGACGCGGCCGCCCGCCTGAACGAACTGCGCCGTCAACGCCTGCACCAGGCGGCGCAGCGGCGCCAGCGGGCCGAGGAACAGGCGAAACTGCTGCAATGGCTGGAGGCCCGCCAGGCCGCCCAGGACCGCGTCCAGGACGTCGAACGGCGGAAAGCGGACGCGCAGTCCGCCCTGCAACAGGCCCGCGAGGCGGAAAAGCCCGTGGAAGAACGGGTCAGGCAGGCCGACGAACTGCAGAGCCTGGCCGCCATCGAAGGCGACGCCGCCCAGCTGGCCGAACGCGTGCGCGATCTGGAGGCGCAAAAGTCCGACCTGGACCGCCGCTGGCACGACGCCAGCGCCCGCCGCGAACAGGTCCGCGCCGCCCTGGACGGCCTGCGGGGCCAGCGCCAGGCGCCGCCGCCGCCCGAGGTCCAGCGCTTCCAGCGCACCCTGCGCCAGCAAGACATCGGCCACCACCTGATGGCCGACGTCATCGAGATCACGGACGATGCCTGGCGCGACGCCGCCGAAGGCGTGCTGCGCGCCGCGCGCTGGGTGGTGGTGCTGGACGATCCCCAGGACGAGGGCCGGGCCATGGCCCTGGCGGAAAAGGAACGCTATCGCCATTATCTGGTGGCCGATGCGGAACACGCGCCATCCACCCCGCCGCCCGACAGCCTGCTGGCCGTCCTGCGCTTCGCCGACACCGCGCCCGGCTGGCTGCTGCATCAGTTGGCGCAGATCCGCCGGGTCGCGGACACCCGGGCCGGCGCCCGGACGGGCGGCGAATGGATCACGCCCCAGGCCTACTGGCGCGACCGCCGGGGCGGACGCAGCGTCTGGATCGACCCGTCCGAGCACCAGTTCGGCGCCGCCGCGCTGACCGCGCGCACCGAGGCACTGGAACGGCAAGTGGCGCAACTGGACCGGCAACTGACCGAACTGGCCCAGCAGGAGCAGGCGCTGCGCCGCCAGCTGGACGCGGCACGGAAAGCGGGCGAAGGCCATCGCGCCGCCGAAACGCTGATCCGCGACAGCGAGGCCTTCGAGCGCGCGCGACAGCAGTGGCCGGCCCTGAAGCAGGCCCGCATCGAGGCCGGCGAACGCTGGCAGGCCCTGGAAGAAGCGCACAAACAAGCCATCATCGACCAGAACCGCGCGGACAACCGCTACCAGGGGCTGCAGCAGCGCCTGGCCGAAGGCACCCGTGAAGCCGAGCAGGCCGAACGCAAATGGCGGGAGACCCGCGAGGGCCTGGGCGACCGGATCGCGGCGTCACACACGCTGAAACGGCGTTTCCCCGCGCACTGGATCGCCCGCGAAAAGCGGCGCGCGCTGCTCGACCACTATCAGAACGCCACGCAGGCCAGGCTGCGCGCCGAAGCCATCGAGCAGGAATTGCGGGACGGCCAGTGGGAAACCGACGCCACCGTCGAGGAAAAAGAATTCCTGATGCAAACCACCGTCGGCGACCAGGCGGCCCGCCTGGAAACCTGCAAGGCGCGCAACGCGGCGGCCGGCACGGCCGTCGCCAACGCCCGCGAGCGCTACATCGACGTGCTGCGCGCCACGGTGCGCCGCTACCGCAAGAACATCACCGACCTGGGCGCCCTGGCCGGCGTCGAGGT
The DNA here is from genome assembly GCA_965652675.1 of uncultured Castellaniella sp. Lineage (GTDB taxonomy): Bacteria > Pseudomonadota > Gammaproteobacteria > Burkholderiales > Burkholderiaceae_B > Castellaniella. The sequence goes on along the minus strand of CBFGXR010000189.1, from coordinate 598 downwards.
CGTCGCCGACCTGCCCCACCTGGACAACGACGACAACGTGCTGCGCCAGGCCGAACTGAAGGTCAGCTTCAATTTCGACGGCAAGGGCCGCATCGGCCTGAACGACGGCGAGGCCTCGGGCGGCCAGCAGGTGATCAAGTCCCTGATCCTGCTGGTCGGCCTGCTCAAGGACGACGACATGTCCGGCGGCTTCGTCTTCATCGACGAGCCCTTCGCCCACCTGGACGTGCGCAACATCCAGCTGGTCGGCCATTTCCTGAAGTCCACCCGCGCGCAGTACGTGCTCACCACCCCGATCACGCACAACGTGGAAGTCTTCGAACCGGCCGACATCACGCTGGTCACGTCCAAGAAACCGCGCGACGCGCGCTGGGCACCGCCCATCGGCGTGCTGCAGCGGCGGGCGGAAGCGGCGGTCTGAGAGCCGCGTCATGGGGACGCCGGACTGGATCGACACGGTCAAAAGCGGAACCAGGCGCGAACGCCGCGCGGATGCGCCGGTTCCGCAGGCGCTGCCCCTGCTCGACAAGCCCCTGCTCGACCTGCTGCGCCGCTGGGTGCGCAGCGACGCCGCCAGACGGACCTACGGCGCACTGAT
>CBFGXR010000188.1:0-4681 GCA_965652675.1 uncultured Castellaniella sp. | reverse complement strand
GTCCTCGGGCGGCGTGCGCAGTTCCCGGGCGTGGCCGTGCAGCAGGTCGCGGTTCAGCGCCACGGCCTGCTTCAGGTAGTCCCACAGGGCCATGACGCGGCGCGTGCGCCGCAGGTCCTCGTGGCAGTACATCCAGAAACTGCGCGTGACCAGGACCGAATCGGCCAGCACGGGCTCCAGGCGTTCGTCCTGGGCCGCCAGGAAGCAGGGCAGGATCGTCAGCGCCTGGCCCCCCAGGGCCGCCTGGTACTGGGCCAGCACGCTGGTGCTGCGGAACACCACGCGCGCGGGCTGTACCAGGCCGTCCAGGTAGCGCAGCCGGTCGCTGAACAGCAGTTCGTCCACATAGCCGATGAAGGTGTGCCGGCCCAGGTCGGCCTGGCGCCGGATGGGCGCGTGGCGCGCCAGGTAGTCTCGCGTGCCGTACAGCCGCAGGCTGTAGTCGGCCAGCTTGGTGCACAGATAGGGGCCGCGCTGGGGGCGTTCCAGCGCGATGGCGATGTCGGCCTCGCGCTTGGACAGGCTGATGAAGCGCGGCACCGGCATGATGTCCAGGGTCATCGCCGGGTGGCGGCGCTGGAAGTCCACCATCAGGGGGGTCAGGATCGTGCTGCCGAAGCCCTCCGTGGAGCCGATCCGCAGGTGGCCGGACGGCATCTGGGCGGCGCCGGACAGGGCTTCGCGGGCCGCCAGCAGGGTGCTTTCCACCTGTTCGGCGTGGGCGAAGAAGCGCAGGCCTTCCTCGGTCGGGGTGTAGCCGCTGGCGCGGGACTTTTCGAACAGCGTCACGCCCAGGTCCTGTTCCAGCGCGCGGATGCGCCGCGTCACGGTGCTGTGCCGCACCCCCAGGCGCTGGGCGGCGGCGCTGGCCCGCTGCGTGCGGGCGACTTCCAGGAAATAGCGGATCGCGTCCCAGTCGGCCATACGTTCTCTTGTGCAAATATCGTCAATGAATGTGCAAATATTTTCATGGTAATACGCTTTTTACACAACTAAACTGAGGCGGGAAGCAAGGACTTCCCGCCCCGCCGCGCAGACGGCGGATCTGAAAATGACAACGGAGACAAGACCATGCAGAAATTCACGCCGACCCTGGCGGCCACCCTGTGCGCCGCCGCGATGTCCATGTCCGTTTCCCAGGCGGCGACCCCGCCTGTCAAGATCGGGGTGCTGACCGACATGTCGGGCACCTACGCGTCCATGGGCGGCATGGGTTCGGTGGCGGCGGCGCAACTGGCCATCGACGATTGCCTGAAAGCCGAATGCAAAGGCATGAAGATCGACCTGGTGTCGGCCGACAACCAGAACAAGGCGGACGTGGGGGCGGCGCGCGCGCGCGAATGGTTCGACCGCGACGGGGTGACGGCGATCGCCGACCTGACCAATTCCGCGGTGGCCCTGGCGGTGCAGAACATCGCCCGCGAAAAGGACAAGGTCGTGATGTTCTCCGGTCCGGCCACCACCGACCTGACCAACAAGAACTGCTCGCCGGTGGGCTTCCACTGGATGTTCGACGTCTATTCCCAGTCGATCGGCGGCGTCAAGGCCATGTTCGACAAGGGCGGCAAGTCCTGGTTCTTCATCACGGTGGACTACGCCTTCGGCCATTCCCTGGAAAAGGGCGCGTCCGACATGGTCAAGGCCCTGGGCGGCACGGTCAAGGGCTCCGTCCCGCATCCGCTGAACGCACCCGATTTCGCGTCCTACCTGCTGCAGGCGCAAAGCTCCGGCGCCCAGGTCGTGGCTCTGGCCAACGGCGGCCAGGACACGGTCAACGCGATCAAGCAGGCGCGCGAATTCGGCATCGTCAAGGGCGGCCAGCGCCTGGCGTCCCTGCTGGTGTTCCTGTCCGACCTGCGCGCGCTGGGCCTGGAAAACGCCCAGGGCCTGAGCTACGTGGACGGCTTCTACTGGGACTTCGACGACGCCTCGCGCGCCTGGTCGGCCCGCTTCGCCAAGGCCTATCAGAACAAGAAGCCCACCATGACGCAGGCCGGGGTGTATTCCAGCGTGCGGCATTACCTGAAGGCCGTGGCGGCCACCGGGTCCACGAAGGGCGACGTGGTGGCGGCGAAGATGCGCGAGATCCCGATCCAGGATCCCATCATGCACAATGCCTCCATCCGCCCCGACGGCCGGGTGATCCACGACATGTATCTGTACGAGGTCAAGACGCCCGCCGAGTCCAAGGGCGAATGGGACCTGTCCAAGCTGGTCGCCACGATTCCGGCCAAGGACGCCTTCCAGCCCTTGTCGGCCTCGACCTGCCCGCTGGTCAAGCACTGATTTCCGTTGTCACCGAATTTACCCAGGAGGTTTGAATGAGCGACATCCCACGCGTCCCGCTGCTGATCGGCGGGAAACTCGTCCAGTCCGAAACCAAGGAATGGCGCGACGTCATCGACCCGGCGACCCAGGAAGTGGTCGCCCGGGTGCCCTTCGCCACGCCGGCCGAGGTCGAGCGGGCGGTGGCCGATTCCAAGGAGGCCTTCAAGACCTGGCGCAACACCAGTCAGGCCAAGCGCCGCCAGATCATGGTGGACTTCGCCCAGCTGCTGCGGGAACACACCCCGAAGATCGCCGAAGTCATTTCCCGCGAACACGGCAAGACCCTGCCGGACGCCGAGGGCGAGGTCGCGCGCGGCCTCGAAGGCGTCGATCACGCCGCGTCGGCCCACGCCCTGCAGCTGGGCGACTACGCCGAAAACGCCGCCACCGGCATCGACGTCTATTCGGTCATCCAGCCCCTGGGCGTGTGCGCCGGGATCACGGCCTTCAATTTCCCCGTGATGCTGCCGTGCTGGATGTTCCCCATCGCCGTGACCTGCGGCAACACTTTCGTGTACAAGCCGTCCGAACAGGATCCCACGGCTTCGCTGATGGTCGCCCAGCTGGCCCTGGAAGCCGGCCTGCCCCCGGGCGTGCTGAACGTCGTGCACGGCGGGCCGGACGTCGCCAACGCCCTGTGCGACCATCCCGACATCAAGGCCGTGTCCTTCATCGGCTCGACCCGCGTCGGCACGGAAATCTACCGCCGTTCCTCGAACGCCGGCAAGCGCTGCCAGGCCATGATGGGCGCCAAGAACCACAGCGTCATCCTGCCCGACGCCGATCGCGAGGCCGCCCTGAACTCGATGCTGGGCGCGGCCTTCGGCGCGGCCGGCGAGCGCTGCATGGCGATTTCCGTGCTGGTGCTGGTGGGCGAAGCCCAGAAATGGCTGCCCGACTTCGTCGAGCGCGCGCGCAAGCTGAAGATCAACGTCGGCACCGACCGCGCGGCGGACCTGGGGCCGCTGATCTCGCCCGCCGCCCGGCAGCGCGTCGAAGGTTTCATCCAGAAGGGCGTGGACGAAGGCGCCGAACTGCTGCTCGACGGCCGCGGCGTCAAGGTCGCCGGCTACGAAAAGGGCAACTTCGTCGGCCCGACGGTGTTCAGCGGCGTGAAGGCCGGCATGAGCATCTACCGCGAGGAAATCTTCGGACCGGTGCTGTCCGTGGTGCTGGTGGACACGCTGGAAGAAGCGGTGGAATTCATCAACGCCAACCCCAACGGCAACGGCACCTCGATCTTCACGCAGGACGGCGGCCATGCCCGCTACTTCCAGAACAACATCGACGTCGGCCAGGTGGGGATCAACATCCCCATCCCGGTGCCGGTGGCGTGGTTCAGCTTCACGGGCTCGCGGGCTTCCAAGCTGGGCGACCTGGGCCCCAACGGCCGCCAGTCGATCTACTTCTGGACCCAGACCAAGACCGTGACCGCCCGCTGGCAGGCGCATCCGCGCGAGATCAACACCACGATCTCGATGAAGTGACCGATCCGCCGCCCGTCCTCGCCTGGACGGGCGGCGGTCGCATCGGGCCGGGCGTTCCGCCCGGCATGCCTCCGGTCCTAAACAAATAACAAAAAATCATATCAACCAGGTTCTATATTCCATATAATGGCTGCTCCTATAGGGCCATTGTCATGAACCTGCAGCAATTCCGTTTTGTCCGCGAAACGATCCGGCGCAACTTCAACCTGACCGAAGCCGCCCGTTCGCTGTACACGTCCCAGCCGGGGGTGTCCAAGGCCATCATCGAATTCGAGGATGAACTGGGCGTGCGGATCTTCGAGCGTCACGGCAAGCGGCTCAAGGGGCTGACCAAGCCCGGCCAGGCCGTGTCCGCGGTCATCGACCGCATCATGCGCGAAGTCGACAACCTGAAGAAAGTCAGCGACGAATTCGCCCAGCGCGACGAAGGCTCCCTGGTCATCGCCTGCACCCATACCCAGGCCCGCTACCTGCTGCCGCGCGTGATCCCGGCATTCCGCGCGCGCTTCCCCAAGGTTCACGTGTCCCTGGCCGAAGGCAACCCCGAACACCTGGCCAGACTGGTCCTGCACGAGCAGGCGGACCTGGCCATCGCCACCGAGACCCTGGCCCAGACGCCGGGCCTGGTGGCCCTGCCGGTGTACGCCTGGGAGCACACCCTGGTGGTGCCGCCCGACCATCCCCTGACGGAATTGACCTCCAGCGCCGCCCGCAACCTGTCGCTGGAGCATCTGGCCCGCTACCCCATCGTGACCTACGACCGGGCGTTTTCCGGGCGGCGCGCCATCGACGCGGCCTTCGAGCGGGCGGGGATCGAGCCCGACATCGTGCTGGAAGCCATCGACGCCGACGTGATCAAGACCTAC
>CBFGXR010000187.1:0-4698 GCA_965652675.1 uncultured Castellaniella sp. | reverse complement strand
TATTCCGTGGTGCGCGGCTGCGACCGCATCGTGCCGGTGGACGTCTACGTGCCGGGCTGTCCGCCCACGGCGGAAGCCCTGGTCTACGGCCTGCTGCAGATGCAGAACAAGATCCGCCTGACCAACACCATCGCCCGCTAGGCGCCGTCCAACCGCTGACACACACGCTATGACACGGCTACAGACTTTAGACACGAACCTGCGCGCGGTCCTGGGGGCCTCGGCCGAACTGACCGAGGACCGGGGCGAACTCACCCTGCGGGTGCCCGCGGACGCCTGGGTGGACACCTGTCGCGTGCTGCGCGACCACGCCAGCCTGCGCTTCGAAACCTGCGTCGACCTTTGCGGGGTCGATTATTCCGCCTGGAAGGCGCCCACCTACGACGCCGGCGACGCGCATCCGCAGCGCTTCGCCGTGGTGATCCACCTGCTGTCGGTGACGCACAACTGGCGCCTGCGGGTGCGGGCGTACGCGCCCGACGACGCCTTCCCGGTGGTCGCTTCGCTGGTGGACATCTGGCCCTCGGTCAACTGGTACGAACGCGAAGCCTTCGACCTGTACGGCATCGTCTTCGAAGGCCACCCCGACCTGCGCCGCATCCTGACGGACTACGGCTTCATCGGCCACCCGTTCCGCAAGGATTTCCCGATTTCCGGGCACGTGGAAATGCGCTACGACCCCGAACAGAAGCGCGTCGTCTACCAGCCCGTCACGATCGAACCGCGCGAGGTCACCCCGCGCGTCGTGCGCGAAGACCACTACGGCATAGAACGGTACTGACATGGCAGAAATCCAGAACTACAACCTGAACTTCGGCCCGCAGCACCCGGCCGCGCACGGGGTGTTGCGCCTGGTGCTCGAACTGGACGGCGAAGTCGTCCAGCGCGCCGACCCGCACATCGGCCTGCTGCACCGCGCCACCGAAAAACTGGCGGAAACCCGCACCTTCCTGCAGACGTTGCCCTACATGGACCGTCTGGACTACGTGTCCATGATGTGCAACGAGCACGCCTACTGCATGGCGGTGGAAAAGCTGCTGGGCATCGAAATCCCGCTGCGCGCGCAGTACATCCGCGTCATGTTCGACGAGATCACGCGCATCCTGAACCACCTGATGTCGCTGGGTTCGCACGCGCTGGACGTGGGCGCCATGGCGGTGTTCCTGTACGCTTTCCGCGAACGCGAGGACCTGATGGACTGCTACGAGGCGGTCTCGGGGGCGCGCATGCACGCGGCCTACTACCGTCCGGGTGGGGTGTACCGCGACCTGCCCGACAGCATGCCGCAGTACAAGGGCTCCAAATACCGTTCCGACAAGGAACTGCGCGCCATGAACGAATCGCGTTCGGGCTCGCTGCTGGACTTCATCGAGGACTTCACCAACCGCTTCCCGGCCTGTGTGGACGAATACGAAGTCCTGCTGACCGACAACCGCATCTGGAAGCAGCGCCTGGTGGACGTCGGCGTGGTGTCGCCCGAACGCGCGCTGGCGCTGGGCTTCACCGGCCCCATGCTGCGCGGCTCCGGCATCGAATGGGACCTGCGCAAGCACCAGCCCTACGAAGTCTACGATCGCGTGGAATTCGACATCCCCGTGGGCAAGAACGGCGACTGCTACGACCGTTACCTGTGCCGCATCGCGGAAATGCGCGAATCCAACCGCATCATCCGCCAGTGCGTGGAATGGCTGCGCAACAATCCCGGCCCGGTCATCACCGGCAACCACAAGGTCGCCCCGCCCACGCGCGAACGCATGAAGACGGGCATGGAAGACCTGATCCACCACTTCAAGCTCTTCACCGAGGGCATGCACGTCCCCGAAGGCGAAGCCTACGCCGCGGTCGAGCACCCCAAGGGCGAGTTCGGCATCTACCTGGTGTCCGACGGGGCCAACAAGCCCTACCGCCTGAAGATCCGCGCGCCGGGCTTCGCCCACCTGCACTCGCTGGAAGAAATGTCCAAGGGCCACATGATCGCCGACGTGGTCACCATCATCGGGACCCAGGACATCGTGTTCGGCGAGATCGATCGCTAGCCGCGCGGACATCACAGGGAATCTGATTATGTTGCTTTCCGAACAAGCCTACCGGGACATCGACCGGGAAATCGCCAAGTACCCGGCGGACCAGAAGCAGTCCGCCGTGATGGCGGCGCTGGCGATCGCCCAGGGCGAACAGGGCTGGGTGTCTCCGGGCGTGATCCGCGACGTGGCCGCCTACCTGGGCATGCCGCCGGTCGCCGTCCAGGAAGTCGCGACCTTCTACAACATGTACAACACCAAGCCGGTGGGCCGCTACACGCTGACCATCTGCACCAATCTGCCCTGTGCGCTCCAGGGCGGCACGCAGGCGGCCGAACACCTCAAGCGCACGCTGGGCATCGATTTCCATGAAACCACGCCGGACGGCCTGTTCACCCTGATCGAGGGCGAATGCATGGGCGCCTGCGGCGACGCGCCCGTGATGCTGGCCAACGGCACGCACATGTGCTGCCGCATGCAGCCGGAAAAAATCGACGCCCTGATCGGTGAACTGAAGGAATCCGCATGAGCGCTCTGGACGTACTGCAGAAATTCTCCACGGACGCGTTCGCGCCCGACCTGGGCGGGGATCCCGCCCGCAGCATGATCTTCCACGGCCGCCACATCCAGCCGCAGATCCTGGCCGACCTGGACGGGAACAACTGGGGCATCCACGACTACATGGCGCGCGGCGGCTACGAGGCCCTGAAAAAAGTCCTGTCGGGCATGACGGCCGACGACGTGATCGCCGAACTGAAGGCCTCGAACCTGCGCGGCCGCGGCGGCGCGGGCTTCCCGACGGGCCTGAAATGGTCCTTCATGCCGCGCAACATCCCCGGCCAGAAATACGTCGTCTGCAACTCGGACGAGGGCGAGCCCGGCACCTTCAAGGACCGCGACATCCTGCGCTACAACCCGCACGCCGTGATCGAAGGCATGATCATCGGCGGGTTCGCGATGGGCGCGTCGGTGGGCTACAACTACATCCACGGCGAAATCTTCCAGATCCACCAGCGCTTCGAACAGGCCCTGGAAGAGGCCCGCGAGGCCGGCTTCCTGGGCGAAAACATCCTGGGTTCGGGCTTCAGCTTCCAGCTGCACTCGCACCACGGCTTCGGCGCCTACATCTGCGGCGAGGAAACCGCGCTGCTGGAATCCCTGGAAGGCAAAAAGGGCCAGCCGCGCTTCAAGCCGCCGTTCCCGGCCAGTTTCGGCCTGTACGGCAAGCCCACCACGATCAACAACACGGAAACCTTCGCGGCCGTGCCCTGGGTGATCCGCATGGGCGCCCAGGCCTATGCCGAACTGGGCATCGAAAAAGCCGGCGGCACCAAGATCTTCTCGATTTCCGGCGACGTCGAACGCCCCGGCAATTATGAAATCCCGCTGGGCACGCCGTTCTCCACGCTGCTGGAACTGGCGGGCGGGGTGCGCGGCGGACGCAAGCTCAAGGCCGTGATCCCCGGGGGCTCCTCGGCCCCGGTGCTGCCGGCCGACATCATGATGCAGACCAACATGGACTACGACTCCATCGCCAAGGCCGGCTCCATGCTGGGCTCGGGCGCGGTCATCGTCATGGACGAGACCCGCTGCATGGTGAAATCGCTCATGCGCCTGTCGTATTTCTACTTCGAGGAATCCTGCGGCCAGTGCACGCCCTGCCGCGAGGGCACCGGCTGGCTGTACCGCATGATGAACCGCATGGAACACGGCCAGGGCACGATGGAAGACATCGAAACCCTGGATTCCGTGGCGCACAACATGATGGGGCGCACGATCTGCGCCCTGGCCGACGCGGCCGCCATGCCCGTGCGCAGCTTCATCAAGCATTTCCGCGACGAATTCGTGCACCACGTGGACCACAAGGACTGCGTGGTTGCCAAGTATCTGTAGGGTCAGGACACGCCATGGTAGAACTCACCATCGACGGACTTAAGGTCGAAGCCGCAGAAGGCAGCATGGTCATCCAGGCCGCCCACGCGGCGGGCCTGTACATCCCCCATTTCTGCTATCACAAAAAGCTCAGCATCGCCGCCAATTGCCGGATGTGCCTGGTCGAAGTCGAAAAGGCCCCCAAGGCCCTGCCGGCCTGTGCCACGCCGGTCACCAACGGCATGGTGGTGCACACCCGCTCGCCCAAGGCCATCGACGCCCAGCGCGCGGTCATGGAATTCCTGCTGATCAACCACCCGCTGGATTGCCCGGTCTGCGACCAGGGCGGCGAATGCCAGCTGCAGGATCTGGCCGTGGGCTACGGCGAATCGGCGTCGCGGTATAAAGAACCCAAGCGCGTGGTCTTCCACAAGCCCATGGGTCCGCTGATCTCGGCCGAACAGATGCAGCGCTGCATCCACTGCACCCGCTGCGTGCGCGTGGGCCAGGAAATCAGCGGCTACATGGAAATCGGCATGCTGAACCGGGGCGAATTCTCCGAAATCACCACCTTCGTGGGCGAGGCCGTGGAATCCGAACTCTCGGGCAACATGATCGACGTCTGCCCGGTGGGCGCGCTGCTGTCCAAGCCCTTCAGCATGAACGCCCGCACCTGGGAACTGGCCCGGCGCCGTTCGGTCAGCCCGCACGACAGCGTGGGCGCCAACCTGGTGGTGCAGACCAAGATGGACCGCGTGCTGCGCGTGGTGCCGTTCGAAAACGAACCGGTCAACGAATGCTGGAT
>CBFGXR010000186.1:0-4702 GCA_965652675.1 uncultured Castellaniella sp. | reverse complement strand
ATCGAGGCCTTCAACCGCATCCAGGACCGGATCGATCGGTCCGTGGCGTTCGAGCCGTTCGCGCGCCGTCAGCACCAGCACGGGCCGCCAGAGGGCGGATTCCCGCCGCATGGCGCGCAGCACGTCCAGTCCGCCCAGGCCGGGCAGGCCCAGATCCAGCACCACGGCATCGAAAGCCGACCCACGCAGCAAGGCCAGCGCCCCGTGCCCGTCATAGGCCGCGTCCGGCGCCATGCCCTGGCGCTCCAGGTAGCCGTACAGGTTTTCCGCCAGCGTCGGATCGTCCTCGACGATCAGGATGCGCGGGCCGTCGGCCGCTCCCCTCATGGACGAGGCCCGTCCGGACTAGGCAAGAAAATCGACCCGTCCGGTTTCCAGGCGATAGAGGCCCCCGGCGATCTTCAGCTTGCCGGCCCGCGCGGCATCCCGGACGATGGCCGAGCGCGCGGCCAGGGCGGCCATGTTGTCGCGAACGTTCTGTTCGGTCGCGGCCGCCAGCAGGTCGCCCGGCACGCCCCGGACCTTTTCCACGGACGGCGCGATGGCCGACACCAGCGAAGGGATGCTGCCTGGATACCGCGCCGACTGCGTGACGGCCTTGATGGCCGCGTCGACCGCGCCGCATTTTTCGTGCCCGAGCACCAGGATCAGCGGCACGCCCAGGACCGCCACCGCGTATTCCAGGCTGCCCAGCATGTCGTCGTTGGCGAAATTGCCCGCCACCCGGGCCACGAACAGGTCGCCCCGGCCGCAGTCGAAGGCGTATTCGGGTGCGACACGGGAGTCGGCGCAGCCCAGCACGGCCGCATAGGGATTCTGCCCCCCCGACAGGACCGGACGCTCATGGGTGAAATCATGGCGCCGGGTCACTCCGGACACATACCGCGCATTGCCCTCGGTCAGCCGCGCCAGCGCAGCATCGGGGTCCAGGACGTTCTGCGGCTTGGGCGGGGGCGCGGTGCGCGCCACGGCCAGGCCGCCCGGCAACGCGCCGCCGGCGGCGACCGCCAGCGCGGCGGCCAGGGAGGATCGCAGGAAGGAACGGCGGGCGGGCACCGCCGCTTCCGAGCAGGATTTCGAATCGCACATTCCAGAATCTCCGGCAGGGGGTCTCGGGCACGATCCGCGCAGGCATCGCGCAGCCATGATAACCAACCGCCACGTCGCCTGGGAAGCGGCGTCCGGGCGCCCCCCTCACCCCGCGAGTCCGGGGCTACGCCTCGGGGTCCCGACCGGACACGGATTCCGGTTCCAGATATTCCCGATAGCGCCGGTATTCCTGCTGCGAGCAGGCCCGCACGTTCCGCCTCAGCCAGGCGTCGACGTCCTCCGCTTCCCGCTCGGCAACGGACGCCGGGCGCGATCCGAACGGACGCGCGCCGAGCCATTGCTTGCCGCCGATCTCCTGATTCATGCGCATCATTCAAGAATTATCCAAACTACACGCATTATTTCACCCAAACCAGAACAAATACCAATCAAAAATTGCAAACAATACCCCGATCCTGAGAAATTACCTTTTGGACAAAGGGGTTTTCACGCAATCGAAAAGATTAAAAATCGTCAGGAAACGCTGCAGTGCGGCAACACTCTGATAAATTCAAACATGACATGCTCACCCAAGCCTCACCCGATATGTTTCAGGCCTTCTGCCGCACACATCTCAGCGGCTGGCACATGCTTCAGGCCGCCGCGCTCATATTCCTGGCCGCCCTGGCGGGCCTGCTGACCCAGCCCGCCTCCGGCCTGTCGGTCCTGTGGCCCGCGAACGCCCTGCTGGCAGGCCTGCTGCTGCGCAATCCGGGGCTGGCGCGACCGGCCATGTGGGTGGCCGCGGGCGCCGCGCTCGCGCTGGCGGACATCGCCTGGGGCAAGTCCCCCCTCCACGCCCTGTCTTACGGTCTGGTGAATCTGGTCGGCGCCTACGCCGCCTGGCGCCTGCTGGCCGCATCCAACGCCACCCTCAACCTGCGCCACCCGCGCGCCATCGGACGCGTCCTGCTCGCCTGCGCCGCGGCGGCCGCCACGCATGCCGCCGCGGCGGGGCTGCTCACCCTCTGGCTGCGGCCGGACGACCACTGGGGCGCCGTCCTCGCGAACTGGTTCTTCGGCCAGTTGCTCAGCTACAGCGCCATCCTGCCCTCCGTCCTGCTGCTGCCCGGAACGGACCGCCGGGATCGCGGCCGCGCTCCGGCACGCCAACGGACGCGCCCCAGGCTCGAAACCCTGCTGCCGCTCGCCTCGCTGATCGTCGGCCTCGCCCTGTGCTTCCTGGTCGGCGGTCCGGGCATCCTGGTCTTCCCGATTCCCCCCCTGCTGTATTGCACCCTGGCGTACCGGCAGCGCACGACGGCCTGGCTCACGCTGCTCACCGCCGCCGCCATCACCCTCGGCGCGGCCTATGGCTGGATCCCCTTCGGCGACGGCCCGCCGCCAGCCGGGACGGCACCCTGGACCATGATGTCCCTGCGGCTGGGCGTTCTGCTGCTGGTGGTCGGCCCCCTGGTCATGTCCGGCGCGCTCGCGGCGCGCGGCGACATGATCTCCCTGCTGAACCGCGCGCTGGACCACGACGTGTTGACCGGCGCGCTGTCGCGGCAGGCATTCCTGCGCGGCGCCCAGGAATGCCTGCGGGACCCGGCCGCGCGCCGGGGCACCGGCTTGCTGATGCTCGACATCGATCGCTTCAAGCAGTTGAACGATACCTACGGACACGCGGTCGGGGACCGGGTCCTGCAGGCCTTCGCGCGGACGATCGGATCCGCCATCCGCCCGCGCGACCTGTTCGGCCGGATCGGCGGAGAGGAATTCGGTGTCGCGCTGCCCGACACGGCGCCGGCGGAAGTCGCCGCCATCGCCGAGCGGCTGCGCGCCAGCGTGGCGGCCGCCGCGACGACGCCCGCCGAAGACGCCGCACCCATCCACATCACGGTCAGCATCGGCGCGGCGCACGATTCGCAGCAACCCCGGGCCACTCTTCACTCGCTTTTGTCGTATGCTGACCAGGCCATGTACCGAGCCAAGCGCGGCGGACGCAATCGCATATGCTTTCACGGCGACACATCCGGGGCCGACCAGGCGCCGGACGAGGCCGCGTCCCTGGGACCGCCTCCGGCCGAGGAACCCGCCCGGCAGCGCGCCACCCCCTAGCATCCGAAGCACGCCATGTCCGACCCGACCCCACTCATCGCCCTGCTGGAAGACGACCCCGCGCAATCCGCATGGATCCGGCGGACCCTGACCGACGCCGGCTTCGCCTGCCAGGCGTTCGACGAAGCCGGCACCCTGCTCGCGGCCCTGCGGGCCCACGCGCCCTTCGCGCTGCTGCTGCTGGACTGGGAACTGCCCGGCATCAACGGCATGGAAGTCCTGCGCTGGGTCCGGGCCAACCGCAGCGAGGCCCTGCCCGTGATCTTCGTCACCAACCGGACACTGGAGAGCGACCTGATCGAAGGCCTGAACGCGGGCGCCGACGATTACATCGGCAAGCCCTGCCGGCCTGGAGAACTCCTGGCGCGCATCGGCGCCCAGCTGCGGCGCAACCGCCCCTCCACCAGTCCGGACGAGGATTTCAGGCTCGGGGACTTCGCCATCGACATGGGCCAGCGGCGGATCCGGCTGCGCGACGAGCCCATCGCCCTCACGCCCAAGGAATTCGACCTGGCGGCCCTGTTCCTGCGCCATCCCTGGCGGCTGTTCTCGCGCGACGACCTCAGCGCGCTGGTCTGGAACCGGGAAGTCCCCAGCGCGTCGCGCACCCTGGACACCCATCTGTCGAACATCCGCAAGAAACTGCGCCTCGGCCCGGCCACGGGCACCCTGCTCTGCGCCTCCTATGCGCTGGGTTACCGGCTCGAACTCCTGTCCCCCACCGATCAGGCCCCTCTCCCATGACGCTCCTCCTTCCTCCAGCCTCCTTCCCGGGGGCCCGCCCCCTGGCGCTGGTCCTGCTGTCCGCCTGTCTGTTCCTCCCGTTCGACGCACACGCGCGCCCTCTGGGCGCACAGGGGGACGACTTCCTGTACCAGGTGGAACCGGGCGATACCCTGGAACAGCTCGCACGGCGCTATACCCTGCGGGCCGAGCACTGGCCCGCGCTGCAGCGCCTGAATCAGGTCGACGACCCCTACCGCCTGCCGATCGGCAAGGTGCTGCGCATCCCCCTGTCCCTGATCCCCGAACGGCCGGCGACGGCCACCGTCATCCACGTGGTCGGGTCGGTCATGGCGGACGGCCGGGCGGTGAAGCCGGGCGACGTCCTGCGCGCGGGCCAGTCGCTGCGCAGCGCCGGAGACGGCGCCGCCACGCTGCGGCTGGAGGACCAGAGCCTGCTGACGCTGCCGCCCGGCACGACGCTGCGGATCCGGCACCTGCAGGCCTTCCAGGGTCCAGGGCTGACGGACACCCAGGTCGACATCGACCGGGGCACGCTGGAATCCACCGTGGCGCCCGCCGGCACCGGCGTCGGCCGCTTCGAGGTCCGCACCCCCGCCACCGTCACGGGCGTGCGGGGCACCCGCCTGCGCATCCACGCCGACGCCTCCGGGTCCCGCCACGAAGTCCTGCACGGCGGCGCGGCCATCGAGGGTCCCGCCCGGACCGAACGGCACCTCGACCCCGACCGGGGCGCCGCCTACGACGCCAGCGGCGCCTTCCTGGGCGCCCGCCCGCTGCTCCCGCCCCCGGCGCATCTGTCGCTGTC
>CBFGXR010000185.1:0-4722 GCA_965652675.1 uncultured Castellaniella sp. | reverse complement strand
TGAAGAACGGCCAGACCAGTGCGAACAGGACCAGCACCAGGATCGCCCGATGGCGTGGCCGTGCTGCTGATCGAGCACGACATGAGCCTGGTGATGGGCGTGTCTGACCGCATCCTGGTCATGGAACACGGCAAGCCCATCACCACCGGCCTGCCCGACGAAGTCCGCGCGGATCCCCGCGTCATCAAAGCCTATCTGGGGGAATGACCGTGCTCAAGCTTGAAAACGTCAGCACGTTCTATGGGGCCATCCAGGCCCTGAACGATGTATCCGTGGAAGTCAACCAGGGGGAAATCGTCACCCTGATCGGCGCCAACGGCGCCGGCAAGACCACGCTGCTCATGTCGGTCTGCGGCGATCCGCGGGCCCGGTCGGGCAGGATTTCGTTCCTGGGCGAAGACATCACCCAGGAAGCCTCGCACCGCATCATGCAGCGCGGGATCGCCATCTCGCCCGAAGGCCGGCGCGTGTTCCCCGATCTGACGGTGGCGGAAAACCTGAACATGGGGGCGTTCTTCCTGAACCGCGTCCAGACCGAGGAAAGCATGGAACACGTCTTCGAACTGTTCCCGCGCCTGCGCGAACGCGCCAGCCAGCGCGCCGGCACTATGTCCGGCGGCGAACAGCAGATGCTCGCCATCGGCCGGGCGCTGATGACGCGTCCCAAGCTGCTGCTGCTGGACGAACCGACCCTGGGCCTGGCGCCGCTGATCATCGCGCAGATCTTCGACATCATCCGCACCATCCGGGACGAGGGCGTGACGGTGTTCCTGGTCGAACAGAACGCCAACAAGGCCCTGCAGGTGGCCGACCGGGGCTACGTCCTGGAAACCGGCAAGGTCGTGCTGGCCGACACCGGCGCCAACCTGCTCAGCAACGACGAAGTCCGCAAGGCGTACCTCGGCGCCTGAAGCCGCCGCCGGCATTGTGCGCCCCAAAGGCAACCGGCCCCGCCTGCAGGCGGGGCCGGTTGCCTTCCGGCATGTGCCTCAGAGCAGATCTTCCGCCTTCAGCGCGGCCTGGACGCCGGCATCGGCGCGCAGGCGGGCCTGGAATTTCCGCAGTTCGTCCAGGCCTTCGAGCGGGATCTTTTTCGCGTCCGCCCACAGCAGCAGCACGAACAGGTAGGCGTCGGCCACCGAGCGCTTGCCGGTCAGCCAGTCGCGGCCGCGCAGGCGGGCATCGGTGATGGCGAACAGGCTTTGCAGCTTTTCGGCCGCCTTGCCGGCCACCACCTTGCCCGCGGTTTCGTCGCCGCCGGTGTAGTAGGTCGGGCCGAAGACCAGGGAAAAGGTCTTGTGCAGATCGGAGTTGAACAGGCCCAGCCAGCGGTGGGTTTCCGCGCGTTCGCGGGGGGTGTCGCCCAGCAGGCCGGCCTCGGGGCTTAGTTCGGCCAGGTAATTGAGGATGGCCGCGCTCTGGGTCAGCACGAAATCGCCGTCCACCAGGGTCGGGACGGCGCCCGTCGGGTTGAGCGCCAGGTAGTCGGCTTCCTTGGTCTGCTCGCGGGTCAGGCGGACGGTTTCGTAGGGCTTGCCGATCCATTCGAGGACGATGTGGCTGGCCAGGGGGCAGGCGCCGGGGAAATAATAGAGTTTCATGGGATTCCCAGAGTGGAAGAGGGGGTTCGCCCTGTGTTATACCACCGCGCCGGGCCCGCGTCCGGGCCGGTCATGGGGTAGACTAACTGGTTGACGCCGTCTTCTGTTCGGTTTCCGCTGTCTTTCGATGAGGCCTGCCCCATGGACCCCCTGCGCATAGTCTTTCTGGATCGGGATTCCCTGCCTGCGACGGAGAATTTCACCGGTCCGGATGCGCCCCACGATCTGGTGCAGCATCCGCGCACCGCGCCCGGGCAGGTGGCCGAACGCATCCGCGACGCCGACATCGTGATCGTCAACAAGGTCGTGCTGGCGGCCGACGCGATCGACCAGGCGCCGCGCCTGCGCATGATCGCGGTGACCGCGACCGGCACCGACAACATCGACCTGGACGCCTGCGACCGGCGCGGCATCATCGTGTCCAACGTGCGTGACTACGCCGTGCACGCCGTGCCGGAACACACCTTCGCCCTGATGCTGGCCCTGCGGCGCAACCTGCAGGCCTATCGCCAGTCGGTGCGCGACGGCCGCTGGCAGGCCAGCGGGCAGTTCTGCTATTTCGACTTTCCCGTGCGCGACCTGGCCGGGTCGACCCTGGGCATCATCGGCCGGGGCGCCCTGGGCGAAGCCGTGGCCGAGATCGCCCGCGCCTTCGACATGAAGGTCCAGTTCGCCGCGCGGCGCGGCGCCGACGAGCCCACCAGCGACTACACCGATTTCAACCACGTCCTGCGCACCAGCGACGTGATCAGCCTGCATTGCCCGCTCAACGCCCAGACCCGGGGCATGATCGGCGCCGCCGAATTCGCCCTGATGGAGCGCAAGCCGCTGCTCATCAACACCGCGCGCGGCGGGCTGGTCGACGAATACGCGCTGGAACACGCCCTGCGCGCCGGCCAGATCAGCGGCGCGGGCTTCGACGTCGCGTCCCAGGAACCGCCCACGCCGG
This sequence comes from uncultured Castellaniella sp., assembly GCA_965652675.1. Taxonomy (GTDB): domain Bacteria; phylum Pseudomonadota; class Gammaproteobacteria; order Burkholderiales; family Burkholderiaceae_B; genus Castellaniella. The sequence continues at coordinate 2,172 of CBFGXR010000185.1, read as the reverse complement.
ACCACCCCCTGATGCGCCTGCTGGACCTGCCGAACTTCATCCTGACGCCGCACGTGGCCTGGAGCAGCGACGCCGCCATCCGGACGATGGTCCGCCAGGTGCATGACAACATCGAGGCGTTCCTGCGGGACGATCCGCGCAACGTCGTCGCCGGCTACCGCGCCGCGCGCTGACCCCGAAACGTGTCCATGCCCGCCGACCACCCCGAACCCGCCGTATCCCGTCCCTTGCGCATCGCCATCAACGGCTATGGCCGGATCGGCCGCTGCGTGCTGCGCGCGCTGATGGAATCCCCGCACCGCCGCCACCTGCACGTGGCGGCGATCAACGAGCCGGCGGACCTGGAATCCATGGCCTACCTGACCCGTTTCGATTCGACCCACGGGATCTTCCCGGGCGAGGTCCGGGTGATCGACGGCGGGCTGGAGATCGCCGGGCAGGCGATCCCCGTCTTCCATGCGCAGGATCCCGCCGACGGCCCCTGGGACCGGCTGGACTTCGACCTGCTGCTGGAATGTTCCGGAGCCTTCGCCACGCGCGAGCGCCTGCGGACCTTCCTGGACGCCGGCTGCCCCCGGGTGCTGGTCTCGCATCCGGGCCGCGGCGCGGCGGACGTGGATTGCACCATCGTCCATGGCATCAACGACGGCGACCTGCGGGCGGACCAGCGCATCGTGTCGGCGGCCTCGTGCACGACCAACGCGGCCGTTCCGGTCCTGGACCTGCTGGAACGCCGCCTGGGCGTGGACGGCGCTTTCCTGACCACGCTGCATTCAGTGATGAACGACCAGCCCATGATCGACGGCTACCATCACACCGACCTGCGCCGCACCCGTTCGGCCATGCAGTCGATCGTGCCGGTCGCCACGGGCCTGGCCCAGGGCATCGAGCGCATGCTGCCCGGCCTGGCCGGCCGCATCCAGGCCAAGGCGGTGCGGGTGCCCATCCTGAACGTCTCGGCCATCGATCTGACCGTGAACCTGCGCCGCGACACGTCCCCGGACGCCCTGAACGCGCTGTTCACCGAGGCGGCGCGGGCGCGTCCCGATCTGATCGCCTGCGCCAACCAGCCCCACGCCTCGGTGGACTTCAACCACGATCCGCACTCGGTCGTCGTCGACCTGAGCCAGACCCGGGTCAACCAGGGCCGTTTCGCCAATCTGCTGATCTGGTTCGACAACGAGTGGGGCTTCGCCAACCGGATGCTCGACGTGGCGCGGACCTGGGCCGACCGCTTTCTGGATCCAGCCGCCGCCGCGCCCATCCACGACACTTTTTCCTCATCTCCCGGAGTTTGACATCATGGCCGATATTCGGACCGAAACCGATTCCATGGGCGCCATCGAGGTGCCCGCCGCGCATTACTGGGGCGCGCAGACGCAGCGTTCCATCCAGAATTTCCCGATCGGCGTGGCCCGGTTCCGCTGGCAGCCCCCGGTGATCCGCGCCCTGGGCGTGCTGAAAAAGGCCGCCGCCCAGGCCAACGCCGAACTCGGCGAACTGCCCGCCGACATCGGCAACCTGATCGTGCGCGCCGCCGACGAGGTCATCGAGGGCAGGCTCGACGGCGAATTCCCGCTGGTGGTGTTCCAGACCGGCTCGGGCACCCAGTCGAACATGAACGCCAACGAAGTCATCTCCAACCGGGCCATCGAACTGGCCGGCGGGCAGGTGGGCTCCAAGGCCCCGGTGCACCCGAACGACCACGTCAATCGCGGCCAGTCGTCCAACGACACCTTCCCCACGGCCATGCACATCGCCGTGGCCGAGGAACTGTCGCGCCATTTCTTCCCGTCCGTCGGGCGCCTGCGCGCCACGCTGGACGCCAAGGCCAAGGCCTTCCAGGGCATCGTCAAGACGGGGCGCACCCACCTGCAGGACGCCACGCCGATCACGCTGGGCCAGGAAATCAGCGCCTGGGTGGCGCAGATCGACTTCGCCCTGGACGCCGTGCAGTCGGCGCTGCCGGGCATCTACGATCTGGCGATCGGCGGCACGGCCGTGGGCACGGGCCTGAACGCCCACCCGCGTTTCGGCGAACTGGCGGCCGCCCGCATCGCCGACATCACCGGCCTGCCGTTCCGCAGCGCCGAAAACAAGTTCTTCGCGCTGTCGGCTCATGACGCGCTGGTGAACATGTCCGCCGCGCTGCGCACCCTGGCCGGCGCCCTC
>CBFGXR010000184.1:0-4725 GCA_965652675.1 uncultured Castellaniella sp. | reverse complement strand
CCTTGCGGGAGAGGGGTTGGGGAGTGGGGATGGCGCGCGTCTGCGCGCCGGAGGGCACGCCGTAGGGGCGGATCACGAGGGAGGGCGCTTTGTTGGAGAAATTGTCCGTCACCGAGCCGCCGATGACGATGGTCGACGCGGTGACCACCGGCGGCGACGTCGGGTTGTAGCCGCCCGGATAGGCGTGGGGCATGCTTTGCTGCAGGTCGATCTCGCCGTTCTTGCCGAAGTCGGCGCAGGCCTGGCCATTGTCGGCGTTCACCGCGATCAGGCGCCCGTCGTTGGTGGGCAGCAGCACCTTGCGCGGGCAGAGGCCTGGGGGCTGGCCGCCGGCCTTGGCGCGGCTGGCCGGGAAACGCTCGTCATTACCCGCGTCGTGGTAGGTCACGCCCCGGCAGGTCAGGTGCTGGAAGGTCTTGTCGGTCTTCAGCCGCGGATCGTAGCGCCACAGGCGACGGCCGGTGGCGGGATCGAGCGCGTCCAGGAACTGGTGCGGCGTGCACAGGAACAGCGTGTCGCCGACCTTGATCGGTGTGACCTCGTTGGTGGTTTCGCCCGAATCGTTCCCGGTGCGGAAGTCGCCGGTGCGGTAGGTCCAGGCCACGCGCAGGTTCTTGACGTTGCCGTCGTCGATCTGCGCCAGCGGCGAATAGCGCACGCCGCCTTGCGTGCGCCCGTAGGCGGGCCAGTCCTCGTCCGCCACGCCGGACACCGGCCGCGCCTGGGCTGGCTGGGCGCGGGCGAGCGTGCCGTCGATTTCCTGCGGATCGTTGAACAGGCCGTAGCCCAGCACCGCCAGCATGCCCAGCATCGCCACCCCCATGGCGGTTTTTGCGGGACGCGGAGCGGCGAAGCCGCGCGTGGCCGGCGGCAGCAGCAGCCACAGGCCCAGCAGGAACAACAGGTCGTAGCGCGGCGCCAGCGCCCAGAAATCGGGGCCGGTTTCCCACAGGCCCCAGACCAGGGTGGCCGCCAGGATCAGCGCATACAGCCACAGTCCCGCCGTCCGCCGCCGCTTCAGCAGCCAGGCGTTCGACAGCAGCGCCACGCCCAGCACGGCGTAGTACCACGAGCCCCCCAGCATCGCCAGCCAGATGCCGCCGAGCAGCGAGTAGAGTGCGATCAGGAGCAGCACCATCCAGCCGATGGTCTGGGACGTGGTCCTGTGCGGACTGTTCTTGTTCATGGGCGTCATCCTTGCGCGTGAAAGCATGGCAACGGTTCCATGATAGCGGCGCCCCTTGCCTTTTGTCAGTGTGGGGATGTGTCGGGCCGGTGCCGTCGGACGTGACGCGTCGAGGCCCGGCGGCCCGTCCCGGCCGTCACAGCAGGGGCTCGATGGGCAGCAGGGACAGGAAGTCCACGTACAGTCGCTTCCAGAGGGAGGCGGCAGGCTCGGTCGTCCAGGTCTTCGTGCCGCCCGGGCCCCGTTCCAGCCAGACGATGCGATCCCGGTCGTCCAGTTCGAGCCGATAGGCCAGGTCCGGGATCTCGTGGTCGAACGCGGCCGACATGGCCTGCGCCATCGTCTCGCTGTCGATGACGAAGCCGAGCTCCGTATTCAGCAGGGCGGAGCGGGGATCGAAATTGAAGGAGCCCACGAAAACCCGCTTGCCGTCCACGGCGAAGGTCTTGGCATGCAGGCTCGATCCGGAACTGCCGAACGGCCCTGCCTTTTCCCTGGGCCTGCCGGGATCGGCCCCGCGCCGCATCTCGAACAGCGTGACGCCCAGCTTCAGCAGCGGACGACGGTATTTCGCGTACCCCGCATGCACGGCGGTCACGTCCGTGGCTTCCAGCGCATTCGTCAGGACGCGCAGGCGCACGCCCTGCCGGGCCAGGGACGCGAATGCCTCCACCCCTTGTTGTGTAGGGATGAAGTACGGAGACACCAGATCCACCGAACGCTCGGGCTTGCCCAGAATATCCATCAGCCGCGCCGCCAGCAGGGTGTCGGGCTGAGCCTGGCCCAGTACCTTGCCGGGGTCGTCGCTGACCATGCGGACCGGCCCCCAGTGAAACGCCAGCGTGCCCGCCACCAGGTCTTCGATGAAAGCAGACCGCTTCGCGGCCTCGACGTAGGCATGGGCCTGGGGCATCCGGGCGGTCGAGGTTTCGTCCCTTAGGGGTGAGTGTTCGTCGGGCGCCGCCACCAGCCGGTCCAGCGGCCAGGCCGGCTCGCTGTTCCAGTAGCGGTCGAAGTCCCGCGAGACCTCGACGGCGACGTGGCCGGCCGCCAGGACGTCGAGGTCGGTGAAGGCGACGTCCCGGGTGGCGCCGAAGTACTCGTCGCCGATATTGCGTCCGCCGACGATCGTCACCAGGCCGTCGACGGTGAGCGACTTGTTGTGCATGCGCCGGTTCAGCCGGCTGAAATCCGTCAGGAACCCCAGTTGCTTGAAGGTGCGGAACGGGAACGGGTTGAACAGGCGGACCTCGGCGTTCGGTTCCGCGTTCAGCAGCGCCAGCTTGCCGTCGAGTCCGGAAGTGCCGTTGTCGTCGACCAGCAGCCGGACGCGCACCTGGCGCCGCGCGGCGTCGTGCAATGCCCGCAGCAGCAGATTGCCGGTGATGTCGTCCCGCCAGATGTAGTACTGGATGTCGATCGTGCGCTGGGCGGTCGAGATCAGGCGCATGCGCGCCGCGAAGGCATCCAGCGAATCGGCCAGCGGCACGACGCCCGACACGCCCGGATGCGCGTCCAGCAGCGGCGCCAGGCTGTGCCCCAGCCGCGTCTGCGCGCTTTCTTGCGGCGTGAGGGCATGCGACACGCGTTTTCCTTCCTGGGAGGGCAGGCTGCACGCGGACAGGAGCCCGACGACGGCGATCAGGATCCCCTGTCTCAACATGGCATGTCCTTGTGCCCGATGGGCAGGATTTTATACGGGCGGGACGGGCAAATTGCGGCCTGGCGGCAAGACACAACGGCTGTTACAGGCCGAAATCTTCCCTGAATCGGTCAATTTGATGCATTCGGGTATGCAGGATCGTCACGATACCGATGTCGCTGTTTGACAGCCGGCGCCAATAGACGAAGTGTTGTTCGTAGCGGAAGAAGTAACCGTCGATGCCGAATTCGGCGGGGATGGGGCGCGACGGTGTCCGTCGGCTCTCGATTCCGTCAAAAGCCTCGAACAAGCCAGTGATATAGCGGTCAGCCTGTTGCGTTCCCCAACGATCCCTCGTATGGCGGTAGATCTCGTCGAGCCGGTAGGAGGCCGCCTCCTGGATGCGGATTCGTACCTTGGCCACGCGATCAAGTCCGGTTGCGTGCAATCACGTCGGCCGCCGTCAGGGGCTGGTACGAAGACTCCGGGGCTGCGTAGGCATAGGCCAGTTCCGCCTTCAACCGGTCGTATGCTTCTTGTTCGGTACGCTCTTTGTCCCGTCGGATCAGATCGCGCATGTACTCGCTGACGTTTTCGTAGGCACCGTGCTCCCCCACGTTGGTGGCGACAAAGTCGCTGAGGGTGCCGCTGAGACGGACCGTCATGGTCGTCGTGCTTGCTCTGGGCATGGTGTGTTCCTATCCGAGGTATTGGTATTCAATATAATCAAAATTGAATACGAAGACAAGGGCCGGAGGGGCTCAAGGTCTCAACCATTGCTTGGAGCGGGTTAAGGGCTTCATTCTGGGGGATATGGCGATGATGCTGTTCATTGCACGTGGGTGCTCTGACGGCCTTCCTTGAGTTCCTTGCGGCGATGCTCGACCCAAGCATCGAAGACGGTCTTGAAGGTATATTCGCCCGCCAGCTGGGCCGCGTGCCGTTTCTGGTCGCGCTCGACCTGGGGATCGATCTCCCTGGCGAGCAGGGCCTGGGCCTTGTCTCGCTCGGTCCGGGCCTCGCGCAGGCTGAGGGCAGGATAGCCGCCCAGGCACAGGCGCTTTTGCTTGCCCAGCCAGTAGTAGCGGAATTGCCATGACTTGCCGCCTGCGGCGGAGACCATCAGGCCCAGGCAGTCGTTGTCGGAGAGGGTGTAGCGTTTTCCGGTGGTCTTCGCCTGCCGGACGGTCAGATCAGAGAGCGCCATTTCGAGACTCCTAAGTGATGACTTAGGCCCTATGCTCGTCATGGTTCCCGCTCAGCCCCAGCAACTATCCGGTAGCCGACCCACCCGTATTCTTGTACCTTATTTGGTCACTCAAAAACGGTAGCTGTGGGTGGATTTCCGCGGCACTCGCTGGAATGAAAAAAGGAGCCGAAGCTCCTTTTTTCAATGACCTACAGACACCAGTAGAAGTCTGTGGATCAAAATTTGGAGCGGGAAACGAGTCTCGAACTCGCGACCTCAACCTTGGCAAGGTTGCGCTCTACCAACTGAGCTATTCCCGCGTTGTTTAGCTATTCAGCTAAGCCATGCATTGTATTGTGTATTTTTCAGTCTGTCAAATGGTGTGATCTTTCAGCCCGGGCTTCAGGCCCTTCAGGGCGCTGTTGCCGATACGCAATCAAGCAAGAGGCAGAACTATAAGGCACGACATCGGGGGCTGTCAAATCGACTGGAGGCCGACCCAAACCCCGACCCAAACCCCGACTCAAATCCAGCCCTGAAGCCAGTGCCAGCGCCCCTCGCGGTATGCTTACGCCTTCCCATGCGACCGTCCCCACCCATGCCTGTCCAGCCCCCCGTTTTCTCCGACCAAGACCTGCACGCCCGCAACACCCTGGGCCTGCGGGCGCGGGCGGCCGTGGCGGTGCTGGACGACGAATCCGCCATCCC
>CBFGXR010000183.1:0-4734 GCA_965652675.1 uncultured Castellaniella sp. | reverse complement strand
ACCGTTCAGTTCCGGTGGCGGCCGGCACCTCGGTATTCATCAAGATCGCGACCGGGTGGAAACTAGCGGGGGACATGCGGTGCGTTCAGGGAAACCGGGACCTCCGCATGATGCACACCAAATGTGAAGGAAATCGCAAGAAACGCCGCATCCCCTGTCCCGGCGAAAAAGCCCCCACGCCGCGCCTTCGGCTTGCCGCCCCCCGAGTGAAGACTATGCCAGTCCCTAACTGCGGCAGGAGGCGCGGAGATAGAGACTGTTCTTGAGACATTGGCGCACTCAGGAATTGAGCACGATGGATCACCCGGCGTAGTAGCCGGGCTGATCGAGGTCAGCGAGCAGGCTCGGGCCTTCGGGCTTCCAGCCGAGCAGCTCGCGCGTGCGCGCGCTGGAGGCGGACATGTTCGCGCCGGCAAAGTGGGCGAACCAGCCGAAGTGCTCAGGTTCGCGCGGTCCGACCGGCAGGCCCAGGCGGCTGCCGATGATTTCGGCGATGGCCTCGAAGGGTACCGATTCATCCGCGACGGCGTGATAGACCGATTCGGTGACACCCTTTTCCAGCGCAAGACGGAAGACGCGCGCGGCATCCAGTCGGCACACGCCGGCCCAGCAGTTCTGGCCGTCGAGGTGGGCCGATACGCCTTTCTGCTTCGCCGTGCGGATCAGGATTGGCACAAAGCCGCGATCGCCGAGGCCATGCACCGACGGGGCGAGGCGCACCGTCGCCGCACACACACCGCGTTCGGCCCATATGCGTGCGGTCGCTTCGGACTTGCGTGGCGAGGCCGGGTTGGGCAGATCCGATTCCGTGGCCCCGACCGGCAATCCGAGCAGACCGGAAGTGACGAGCAACGGGCGGTTCGAGCCTTCCAGCGCGGCGCCCAGCGCGTCGATCACGCGACGGTCCTGTTCGCAGTTCTCGACGAACTTGGAGTAGTCGCTGCCCCATGCGGTATGGATCACGGCATCCGCCGTCGAAGCGACGGAACGCAGCGTATCCAGATCATCGAGCGTGGCCCGGACCACTTTCGCGCCCGCCGCGGTCAGCGAGGCTGCCTTGCCGGCGGAACGGGCCAGGCCCGTGACTTGGTGGCCGGCAGCGAGCAAATCGTCAACCACGGCGGAGCCGACCCAACCCGTGGCTCCAGTGACAAATACGTCCATTGCAAAGTCTCCTGTCTGGATGCTGATTCAGCCCAGTCGAATCGACAGTTCCACATCCTCGCCGAACGGCACGGACAGGTAGCCGCTTTCCGGGGAGCGCACACGCGCCAGGTAATCCGGGCTGTAGTCGGCGTTATCCGCGACGATCAATGCGCCGGGCCGCAGGTGGCGCTCGACCAGATCAAGGACTTCGCAGTAGATCGACTTGGCGCCATCGAGCAGCAGCAGGTCGATGGACTCGGGGAGGTTCGTGGCCAGCGTTTTCAGGGCGTCGCCTTCACGGATTTCGACCAAGTCATCCACGCCGCCTTCGACAAGATGCTGGCGAGCCTTGGCAACCTTCGACGGCTCGAACTCGCTGCCGACCAGGTGGCCGCCACCGTTGTCGCGCAGGGCAGCCGCCAGGTACAGGGTCGAGAGCCCGAACGAGGTGCCGAACTCGACAATGCTGCGCGCGCCCGTGCTGCGTGCCAGTTGGTACAGCAGCACGCCGGTCTCGCGCGAAACCGGCAGCCACAAGTCCTTGGCGCGGCTGTAGAAGTCGAGGTACTCGGTCTTGCTGCTCATCAGGCGTTCACGCTCTTCGCGCGAGATGCTCGCCATTGCCGGACTGGCGGCCCGATCGGCCTGCTCGAACAGGCGATCCAGCAAGGATGCCAGCGGTACATCGGTCAGTGTTGAGGTCATGGAGTCGTCCGGTTCAGGATTTGGAGAGACAGAGCCTCTGTGTTGAGGCAACTTGAACGCGATCAATAATTCGCGTTCAAGGAATAATATGACGAATCCATCATGTTATAAATTCGCGTTGAGGCTCACGTTTTCCGCCTTCCAGAGCCGACAAGCGAACCACCGTGGTTGCCTTGAAAACACTGCGGCCGCACCGATCCAGTCGCACCCACGAAGCTCGAAGGAGCGCCAAATGCTCAGGTTTGTCGTCAGAAAACAAGGGACATGGTTGAGGTGACACCCTGTGCTACGCTGATATGCGAACAATTCGTCGCATTGATGGATACGGAAGATTGACCGCGTTTCCGCTCGCTGAGCCTGGCATCACCACACCACCATGACCACCCGCCGTCGTCCACAGATCACCTCGCGCAAGCAACCCCAACAGGCTCGTTCGACCGAACTGGTGGCAGCCATTCTGGAAGCCGCCACACAAGTTCTGGCCAAGGAAGGCATCACCCGGTTCACCACAGCACGCGTCGCTGAAAAAGCCGGCGTCAGCGTCGGGGCGATCTATCAGTATTTCCCCAACAAGGCGTCGATCCTGTTCCGTCTCCAGGTCGATGAGTGGATGCAGACGACCCGGATGCTGCGAAACATTCTCGAAGATGCCGGTACGCCGCACCTGGAGCGACTGCGATCCCTTGTGCATGCCTTCCTTCGCTCCGAGTGCGAAGAAGCAGAGATTCGCGGCGCGCTCAATGATGCGGCACCACTCTATCGCGACAGCCCCGAGGCGCGCCAGGCCAGGGCCGAAGGCGATCGGATGATCGACGCCTTCATGGTGGAGGCCTTGCCAAATGCGTCCACCGCTTCCCGCGAGCTGGCCGGCGATCTCATCTTCACCACGCTCAGTACCGTGGGCAACAGCTTTTCCCAAACCCGGCGAACCAAGGCTGAAATCAAGGCCTATGCGGATGAGATGACCGGGATGTTCAGCGCCTACCTCCAAGCACTTCAGCAGGATGGCCGGTCGCGATCTTGATGAATACCGAGGTGCCGGCCGCCACCGGAACTGAACGGTTGCACATCTCCAGTCCGCGGGTACCCTCACGCAGTTGCGCTTCGCTTCATTCGCTGTGATCAACTTACGGGAGGACTTGCACCTCCAGGAGTGCGCCCTGCCGGGCGTACCGAAAAAAAAACCCGGGTCCGCGCGAACGCGGAACCCGGGAATCGCCCGGAAGACCGGACACGGATACGGTCAGGCCTTGACGCCGAGATAGCGTTCGATGATCTCACCGTTTTCGTGCAGGTCCTTGGGCGTACCCTCGTACACCACATGGCCGTTGTTGACGATATAGGCGCGGTCGGCGAGCGACAGCGCGGCGCGTACGTTCTGTTCCACGATCACGATCGTCTGGCCGGCGTCCGCCAACTGGCGGCACACGGACATCAGGTCGCGCACGATCAGCGGGGCCAGGCCTTCGAAGGGCTCGTCCAGCAGGATGATGTCGGCGTTGCGGATCATGGCCCGCGCGATCGCCAGCATCTGCTGTTCACCCCCGGACAGCTGCTTGCCCCGGTTGCGCTTGCGTTCGGCCAGTCGCGGGAAGGTCGCGTAGATCTCGTCCAGGCTGCGGGGCTTGGGCGCCGTCATGGCCGCCAGCTGCAGGTTTTCCTGGACCGAGATCGAGCCGAAGACGCGGCGTTCCTCGGGCACCAGCTGGATGCCCAGCGCCGCGCGGCCGTAGGGCGGCAGGTGCTGGATCTCCACGCCCCGGTGGCGGATCGCGCCGGACTTGACCTCGACCATGCCCATCAGGGACTTCATCGTGGTGCTCTTGCCGGCCCCGTTGCGTCCCAGCAGGGCCACGACCTCGTGTTCCTCGATCCGCATCGAGACGTCGAAGAGGATGTGCGAATCACCGTAATAGCTGTTGATCTTGTCGACTTCAAGCAGACTCATCGTCCATCCCTCCAAGGTAGGCCGCCTGGACCGCGGGATCCTTACGGATCTCGTCCGGCGTGCCCTCGGTCAGTTTGCGGCCTTCGTACAGTACCGTGATGCGTTCGGCCAGTTCGAACATGGCGTCCATGTCGTGTTCGACGATCACCATGCTGCGGCCCTGGCGGATCGACTTGAGCAGCGACACCACCAGGACGCGCTCCTCGGGTCCGAGGCCGGCCAGCGGTTCGTCGAACAGCAGCACGTTGGCGCCCGTGGCCAGCGCCAGGCCGATTTCCAGGCGCCGCTTTTCGCCGTAGGACATTTCCGAGACCTGCGTATCGGCATGGTGGCTGAGATCCACCAGGGCGATGGCCGCGTTGACCTGGGCATCCAGGTGCTCGGAATGCAGGCTGCTCAGCAGGTCGGCGCGATAGCGCCCGCGCAGCCGCGCCAGGACCGGGATCATGACGTTCTGGCGCACGGTCAGGTGTTCGAAGAGCTGGTTGATCTGGTAGCTCTTGCTCATGCCCAGCTGGCAGACCGAAGTCACGCCGATGCCGGTGATTTCCTGGCCACGGAAGAAGACCTTGCCCGTCGTCGTCGGCAGTTCGCCCGCCAGCATGGCGAAGAAGGTCGACTTGCCGGCGCCGTTGGGGCCGATCACGCCGTGCAGTTCGCCTTCGCGCAGGGTGAAGTCGATGTCCGAGTTGGCCTTCAGGCCGCCGTAGTGCTTGCTGACGCCGCGCGCTTCCAGCACCGGCGCGCCGGGGCGCGTCGAGGCCAGCGGCGGCACGATGTCCAGGGACCCGGCCACACGCGTGCTGGCCCCGTCGTCGACGTCGGCCGGCAGGCTCTGGCGGCGTCGGAACAGGCTGATCAGCGCGCCCGCCACCCCGTGACGGAACACCGTCACCAGCACGACGAAGACGATGCCCAGGATCAGTTTCCAGTAC
>CBFGXR010000182.1:0-4749 GCA_965652675.1 uncultured Castellaniella sp. | reverse complement strand
CCCCGCGCGGATCAGCAGGGCCTCGTCGCTGCGCTGCAGGGCGATGTTCAGGTCGTGCAGCACGATCAGCGTGGTCAGGCCGTGTTCGCGTGTTTCCTGGGCCAGCAGGTCCATCACGTGGCACTGGTAGTTCAGGTCCAGGGCCGACAGGGGTTCGTCCAGCAGCAGCAGGCGCGGCGTGCGGATCAGCGCCTGGGCCAGGCCCACCAGCTGTTTCTGGCCGCCGGACAACTGGTCCAGGTAATGCATGGCCAGGTGTTCGATTCCCAGGCGCCCGAGCACGTCCAGGATACGCTGCGGGCTTGCGTCCTGGGCGTGCGGGTCCAGGTCCGAGGCGCGCGCGGCCACCATCACGGACTCGAAGACCCGCAGATGCACGGCCGCCGGCAGGGATTGCGGCAGGTAGACCACGCGCTGCGCGCGGCGTTCGAACGACAGCTTCGTCAGATCCTGGCCGTCCAGCATCACCTGGCCGTTCGTGACCTTCAGCAGGCCGGCCAGGGCCTTGAGCAGCGTGGATTTGCCGCTGCCGTTGGGGCCCAGCAGGGACACCACCCGGCCGGGCAGCAGCGGCCCGGCGCTCAGGCCGTGGATGATGGTGCGGCGGCCGTAGGCGACCGACAGGTCCTGGATCTGCAGCATTTATTTCATTTGGCGGCGCAGCACCACCGCCAGGAAGAACGGCACCCCGACCAGCGAGGTGACGATGCCCACCGGCACGATGATGCCGGGCACGATGTTCTTGGAGGCGATCGAGGCCAGCGACAGGATCGTCCCGCCCACCAGGGCGCTGCCCGGCAGGTAGAAACGGTGGTCCTCGCCGAACAGGCGGCGGGCGATGTGCGGGGCGATCAGTCCGACGAAGCCGATGGTGCCGACGAAGGACACGGCCAGCGCGGCCAGCACGCTGATGCGCACCAGCGCCGTCAGCCGCAGGCGCGGCACGTCGATGCCGAAACTGGCGGCGCGGTCCTCGCCCAGGCGCAGCGCGGTCAGTTTCCAGGTGTCGCGCAGCGACAGCGGCAGCAGCACGGCGAAGACCAGCAGCAGGATGCCGACCTTGGGCCAGGACGAACGCGCCAGGCTGCCCATGGTCCAGAACACCAGGCCCTGCAGGGCCTCGGCGCTGGCGACGAACTGCACCAGCGACACCGCCGCGTTGAAGGAAAACACCAGCGCGATGCCGAACAGCACCAGCCCCGACGTGCTCATCGAGCCCCAGCGCGCGACCGCGTCCAACATCATCGCCGAGACCAGCGCGAAGACGAAGGCATTGGCGGCGATGGTCCAGGATTGCGGCACGCCCGGCAGCGACAGGCCCAGCACGATGGCCAGCGAGGCGCCGAACGCCGCCGCCGAGGAAATGCCCAGCGTGAAGGGGCTGGCCAGCGGGTTGTTCAGGATGGTCTGCATTTCCCCGCCCGCCAGGCCCAGGGACAGGCCCACCGCCACCGCCATCAGGGCGTAGGGCAGGCGGATGTCCCAGACGATGACGCGGGTGGTCGGATCGGCCAGTTCGGGGTGGAACAGCGCGTGGCTCAGGTCCGCCCAGCCCAGGCCCGACGGCCCCAGCATGAAGTCCGCCAGGATCGAGGCCAGGATGACGACCGTCAGCAGCGCGACCAGCAGCCAGCGGCGGCGCAGCATGCGCCGGTAATCCATCAGAACCGGGGCGGAAGTCGTCAGCGTGGCGTCCATGCGGAAAAGTGAAGGAGCCTGCCGCGCGCGGCGACGCGTGCGGGGCCGGGTCCGGGCAGGAATCTCGATAGAATGAGAACTGTTCAGGGCCTCGCCAGTATAGTGGAACATGACCTCGCTTGCCTTTGACCTGCCACAGGAAGACGGCCGCGCCTGCGCCGTGCGCGTCGCCGCGCCGCCCGGATTGATGCCGGCGGGCGGCTGGCCCGTGGCCTATGTGCTGGATCTCAAGCAGTTCGACAGGATGCGCGCCGACCCCGGCGGCCTGCCCGGCCTGCTGGTAGGCCTGGGACCCGGCGTGCCCGAGGATCGCCGCTGGGACTACGTGCCGGCAGGGATGAGTCCGGACATGGGGCAGTCCCCGCGGACTGCTCCGTGCCTGACGAATCCGAACCGCTTGCAAGCGGTGAGGTGGGCGGACGGGCGCGGAGTCGATGACGCCGGTGAAGTCCCGCCCGGCCTGCGGGCGGGCGCCGCCCGTTGGCTGCGCGTCCTGGACCGCGTGCGTGCGCGGGTCGCCGCCGACTGGCGCCTGGACCCGCGCCGCCAGGTCCTGTGCGGCCATTCCCTGGGCGCGCTGTTCGCCCTCTACGTCCTGACCCATCGGCCGCGCGCCTTCGACGGCTACGTCCTGTCCAGTCCTTCGGTCTGGTGGGGCGACCGCTACGCGGGCCGCCTGCTGCGCCGCCGCCAGCGCTGGCTGTGCGGCCAGGGCGTACCGGCCCTCGGCGTCCGGCTGACCGTGGGGGAATACGAGCAGGGCCTGGCGCCCGAAGAATGCGGCCCGGACTTCGACGAGGCGGAACGCGCCCGCCGCCTGGCCATGCGCCGGGCGCGCGCCATGGTGGACGGCATGCGGGAACTGGCCGGGGAACTGGCCTTGTGCCCCGGCCTGCGCCTGGACGGCGCCGTGCTGCCCGGCCATACCCACCAGACCGCGCCGCTGGACGCCCTGATGCCGGGCTGGCGCTGGCTGCTGGCGGAAACCGGCGCATAGGCCGGCGACGCGGAATCGGTCGGGTTGCGTGGCGGGGCGGCGGACGCCCGCCGTTCAGATCCCGCCGTTCAGCGCGGGCCCGCCTTGCCGGCCATGCGCAGGATGTCGTCCAGCGCGTTGCCGTCGCCGTTGGCGTCGAGCAGACTGTTCAGGCCGCCGAGCAGGCCGCCCAGGGACTGCGTGCCGCCCTGACCCTGGCTGCCGAGTCCGCCCAGCAGACCCCCCAGCAGCCCGCCCATCGGCGAGGCCGGGGCCGCCGCCTGGCCGCCGCCGTTCATGCGGGACATGAACCCTGCCGCCAGCGCCGCCAGCAGGGGCAGCATCTGCTTCAGCAGCGCGGGGTCCAGCCCGCTGTTCGCGGCCGCATGCTGGGCCACCGTCCGGCTGACGTCCTTCGAACCGAAGATCTGGCCCAGCACGTCATTGCCCCGGTCCGTGTCGCCCGGCCCCAGGTCGCCGGCCGTGCGCGGCAGATCCGCGCCGCCCAGCCGGGACAGCAGTGTGTCGAGTCCGCCGGCGTCTTGCGCCTGCTTTTGAAAGCCGCCCAGCACGGCCGGCAGCAGCGCCTCGGCGCCGCTGGCCGCCTGCGTTTCCGTGATGCCCAGCTGGCGGGCGATGGGCGCCAGTCCGCCCGCCAGGGCGAGGATGTCCGTGATTTGCATGATGTGGCTCCGCGCCGGCCGGGCGGGCGTGTCGCGTCGCCGGGCCGGTCTTGGGATGGGGATGGATCAGTCCAGCAGGTCGGCCGGCACGTTGCCGCCGTTTTCCGCCAGGCGGGCCAGCACGGCCTTGTGCAGCCACATGTTCATCTGGGCGGAGTCGCCCATCTTGTCCGCCGGGCAGCCCAGTTCGGTGGCCAGTTCCTTGCGCGCGCCCAGGCTGCTGTCCATGTCCAGCAGCTTCATCAGGTCGACGATGGACGTCTTCCAGTTCAGTTTCTGGGGGTTGGCGGCGGCCTTCTGCTCCAGCTGGCCCACCACGTCCACGACGGAAATCGCCTGGCTGGCGGGGGCGGCGTTGGCGGGGGCGGCGGCCGCCGCGTCAGGCGCCGGCGCGGCTTGCGCGCCGCCGAAGCCCAGTTTTTCGAGAATGGTGCTGAACAGTCCCATGGCGATCTCCTTGAGGTTTCGATGAATGAAGGTCAAGGAATTTGACCATCTCCGGCGCTCGGTGGGGAAATCTTTGACATTGTTTGACGTGGTGGTGCGGCGCGCGGCCGCAAGATGCTATAGTGCTCAATCAATATTCATTCTCATTCGCATCAAAGGGAATACGGCTGCTCCTTGCCGGATACCCGGAGACCGGCACCGCATGGAATCCACCAAGCCGGGCGCGGGCGGCCTGGTCGCCAGCCTGACCCATCATTACGACGACCTGGTCGGATACGTCGGCCGCCGCTTCGGCGACAACGACTTCGCGCGCGACGTGGTGCACGAAGTCTGCGCCGACCTGCTCGACCGGCCCGAGCCCGCCGGGGTGCGCGAGCCGCTGGCCTTCCTGCGCCGCGTGCTGCGCAACCGCGCGATCGACCGGCGACGCGGCGACGCCGTGCGCGCCCGACTGGCGGAAACGCTGGCGGGCAGTGCGGTCCGGGCGAACCAGGAGGACGCCGCCACCCGCCTGCGCGGGATGCAGGCGACCGAGGCGCTCGCCGACGTGATCCTCGCCCTGCCCGATCGGGCGCGCCAGGTCTTCATCCTGCACCGCCTGTACGACATGCCCCAGACGGCGATCGCCGGCGAACTGGGCCTGTCCCTCAATGCCGTCGCCAAGCATTACGCGGCGGCGGTCCGGCGCATCCGCGAACGGTGGGTGCCCTGATGAGCGATCCGAGCGCTTCCCGGCCCGCCGAACGCCCGTCGCGGACGGAGACCGCGTCCGCCGACCCCCTCATGCCGTTCGAGGACGCCTTGCGGGCCTGTCTGCCCTCGCGCGAGGAGATCCTGCGCGAGGCCAAGGCGCAGACGGCGCGGCGCCGGTTGCGGCGGCGCCAGGGCGTGGCGGCCGCTTGTGTGGCGCTGTGCGCGGGATTGTGGGCCTGGAACCCGGTGCTG
>CBFGXR010000181.1:0-4750 GCA_965652675.1 uncultured Castellaniella sp. | reverse complement strand
GTTCAGGCTCCCGTCCCCGCGCAGGCTGCGCGCGGCCTGGGCGCGGCGCGCGGCCCGGGCGTCGGCCAGGGCCAGCTGCTGCGCCAGCAGCTCGTCGAACTTGATGCGCCGCCAGGCGGGGTGGCTGTGTTCGGCCAGCGATTCCAGGGAGATGTCCGGCCCCGGGTTGTGCAGCAATCGCAGGGACGGCTCGAAATCGGCCAGCCGGTAGGCTTCGCGCACGGCGGCCGGCAGCGTATCGCCCAGATCGGCCTCGTCCAGGGCGCGGGCGATGGCCTTGCGCAACGCCGCCTGGGGCAGGCCCTGAGTCGTGGGATACACGGGCGTCAGGGTGTCGGGCAGCGGGGTGCCGGGTTCGGTCACCAGCGGATGCACGATTTCCAGGCCGTGAAAGCCCGCGCGAACCTCGCCCCGCGCCCGGATCCGCCGGCCGGCATGCAGGCGGGCCTGCTGGCCCGGATAGACGTGCAGCCAGCGCAGGCTCAGGCGGCCGGACTCGTCCGCCAGCGTGGCCTGCAGCGACCGCCTGGGGCCGAAACGGATCTCGCTGTCGACGATCTCGCCTTCGAACAGGGCATGGACGCCCGGCCGCGCCTCGCCGATCGGCGTGACGCGGGTCTCGTCTTCGTAACGCAGTGGCAGGTGCGTGGCGAAATCGGCGGACGTGCGCAGACCCAGGCGCTCGAACAGGCGTGCCTGCGGGACGCTCGCGGACTTGCGCGCGCCAGGCGCGGCCCGGCGCGGCTTTTCAGCCGAATTCACGGCATGCGGTCCGGCGGGTGGCTCTGGATCAGAGCGCCAGGATGGCTTCGACTTCGAACTGGGCGCCCTTGGGCAGGCTGGCGACGCCCAGGGTCGAGCGCGCCGGATAGGGCTGGGGAATGATTTCCGCCATGATGGCGTTGGCGCTGGCGAATTTGCTGAGGTCCGTCAGGAACAGGGTGAGCTTGACGATGTCGTTCAGCGTGCCGCCGGCCGCCTCGATGACGGCCTGCATGTTGGCGAAGGACTGGCGGACCTGGCCTTCGAAGTTTTCCGACACCAGTTCGCCCGTGCCGGGTTCCAGCCCGATCTGGCCCGACAGGAAGACCAGCTTGCCGGCCGGCGCGCTGACCGCCTGGGAATACGGACCGACGGCGGCCGGGGCGGCATCGGTGTGGATGATTGCCTTGCTCATGGTGGGGACTCGGTAATGGTTAAAAGACTATCAGAGTGTACCGACCAATAGCGAAAAATAAAAGCCGCGGCGAGCCGCCAGTGAGGCTATTTTTCGGCGAAGGCGCGCTCGTAGACGTAATCCCCGGGCTCGCCGACGCCCGGCGAGACGACGAAGCCGCGCGCGTCCAGCATGGCGCGGATGTCGGTCAGCATGGCCGGACTGCCGCAGATCATGGCGCGATCGACGGCGGGGTCCAGCGGGGGCAGGCCGATGTCGTCGAACAGCCGGCCGGTTTCCACCAGGGTCGTCAGCCGGCCCTGGTGTTCGTAGGGCTCGCGCGTCACCGTGGGGTAGTAGATCAGCTTGTCGCGCACCATTTCGCCCAGGTATTCGTCCTGGGGCAATTCGTGACGGATGTAGTCGGCGTAGGCCAGTTCGCTGACGAAGCGCACGCCGTGCATCAGGACGATCTTTTCGAAGCGGTCGTAGACCTCCGGGTCCTTGATGATGCTGAGGAACGGCGCCAGCCCCGTGCCGGTGGCGAACAGGTACAGGTTGCGGCCGGGCCGCAGGTCGTCGGCCACCAGCGTGCCGACCGGCTTGCGGCTGACCAGGACGATGTCGCCCGGCTTCAGGTGCTGCAGGCGCGACGTCAGCGGGCCGTTGGGGACCTTGATGCTGAAGAATTCCAGATTGTCCTCGTGATTGGCGCTGGCGATGCTGTAGGCGCGCATCAGCGGCTTGCCCTCGACCTCCAGTCCCAGCATCACGAAATGGCCGTTGTGAAAGCGCAGGCCGGGGTCGCGGGTGGTCTTGAAGGAGAACAGCGTGTCGTTCCAGTGACGCACGCTGAGGACTTGCTCGGAATTGAAAGCGGCCATGACGAAGGGATGCGGAAATGAAGGGATGAATCAATGGTAAGGCGCAGGCTGCAAAATACAAGGCGGGCCGCCGCAAGCGGCCGCCCGATTCTTGATTTGGCGCAAGTTTTGCTGTGAAACCCGCACAAACGCTCGTGAATTCAGGAGTTTACCGCATCTGGCCATCGGGCCGGACGGACTCGCCCCCGGCATCCGCCTCGGGGCCTGCAGGCCGCCCGGATTCACCTGGCACGAATCAGTCCTCGAAGGACTGATCCGTGTCCGGTTCATCCAACCCCAGTTCCTTGCATTTGCGGGTCAGCGTATTGCGGCCGATGCCCAGGCGCAGCGCGGCTTCGCCCCGGCGGCCTCCGGCCTGGCGCAGGCCGGCCCGCAGCAGCGTCCGCTCGAAGTCCTGCTGCAGTGTATCCATCACGCAGGGTTCGCGGCGGGCCAACCGGTCCCGCGCCTCGGCCTCCAGGCCGGCGCGCCAGTCGGGCCGGGGAGCCCCCGTCCCGGACACCGGCGCCGCCGGGGACTCGGCCTGCGGGAAGGCGGGAGGCGCCGCGCCTTCCGCCGCGAGTCCGGGCCCCGTGCCCGGCTCCGCCGCGGGGGCAGCGGCGCCGCCAGTGCCCAGGACCTCCGGCGGCAGGTCCTCGGGACCGACTTCCGCGCTGGGCGCCATGACCGTCAGCCACTGGCAGACGTTTTCCAGCTGGCGGATGTTGCCGGGATAGTCGAAACGGCGCAGCGCCTCCAGCGCGGCGGGATCGGGCCGGCGCACCGGCACACCCAGTTCCGCCGCGCTGCGCGCCAGGAAATGCCGCGCCAGGGACTCGATGTCCTCGCGGCGTTCCCGCAGGGGCGGCAGGCGCAGGCGGATGACGTTCAGGCGGTGGAACAGGTCGGCGCGGAACAGGCCCGCCCGCACCCGCTCTTCCAGCGGCTGATGGGTCGCGGCCACGATCCGTACGTCCGCCTGGACGGGCCGCGCGCCGCCCACCCGATAGAAGGCGCCCTCGGCCAGCACCCGCAGCAGGCGGGTCTGCAATTCGGCCGGCATGTCGCCGATCTCGTCCAGGAACAGCGTGCCGCCGTCGGCTTCCTCGAAGCGCCCCCGGCGCGACTGGACCGCGCCGGTGAAGGCGCCGCGCTCGTGGCCGAACAGCTCGGCCTCGAGCAGGTCGCGCGGAATCGCGGCCGCGTTCACCGCCACGAAAGGACCCGCGGCGCGGCGGCTGTGCCGGTGCAAGGCCCGGGCCACGAGTTCCTTGCCGGTCCCGGATTCTCCGGTGATGAGGACGGTGGCGCCGGATTGCGACAGACGGCCGATGGCGCGAAATACGTCCTGCATGGCCGGCGACTGCGAGGGCGCCATTTCCGCCTCGCCGAGCACGGACCCGGCATCGGCCGGATCGTCCTGGACGGCATCGGCGTCCGAGCGGGACGGCGCCGATTGGGCGGCGCGGCCGATCAGTTCGACGGCGGCCTGGATGTCGAACGGCTTGGCCAGATAGTCGAAGGCGCCCTGCTCGAAGGCCGCCACGGTCGTGTCCAGATCGGTGTACGCCGTCATCATGATGACGGGCAGACCCGGCAGGCGCGTGCGCACCGTGGCCAGCACGGTCAGGCCGTCGGGACCCGGCATGCGGATGTCGGACACCAGCACCGCCGGCGCGCGCGGGTCGGCCGCGCCTTCCAGGGCGTCGAGCGCGGCCTTCAGCGCCGCGCCGTCGGCGAAGCTGCGCACCGGCCAGCCGGCCTTGTCCAGCGCTTTTTCCAGGACCCAGCGCATGCCGGGCTCGTCGTCCAGGATCCAGATCGTATTCATGCGGTCCCCAGCCTCATGTTCATGCGACCTCCAGCGGCAACAGCAGGCGGAATTCGGTACGGCCGGGGACGGAATCGAATTCCAGCAGGCCGCCCTGCCGCTGCAGGCATTCCTGGGCCAGGCTCAGGCCCAGGCCGGTGCCCTGCGCCCGGCCGGTCACCAGGGGATGAAACAGCTTGTCGCGCAGGGCCTCGGGCACGCCCGGACCGTTGTCGACGACCGAGATCCGCAGCCCCATGCGGTGCTGGCCGTCGGCCAGCATGGGTTGATGCAGGATGCGGGTGCTCAGCCGGAGCACGGGATCGGCTTCGCCCGGGTTCTCGGCCAGCGCCTGCGCGCCGTTGCGCACGACGTTCAGCAGCGCCTGCAGCAGCGGATCGCGGTCGGCGCGCATGTCGGGCACCGAGGCGTCGTAGTCGCGCTCCAGGCGGATCCGTTCGCCGAATTCCAGGCGGATCAGGGACAGGACCCGCTCGCAGACTTCGTGCACGTTGAAGACGCTGGGCGACGCGGGAGGCTGGCCGGTCACGGCCAGCCTGGCCACCAGATCGGCCAGCCGATCGGCCTCGGCCACGATCACCCGGGTGTATTCGCGCAGGTCGTCGCGCGGCAGTTCCATTTCGAGCAGTTGGGCGGCGGCTCGCAGACCCGCCAGAGGGTTGCGGACCTCGTGCGCCAGATTGCGCAGGGTCTCGCGCTGCGCTTCCTGGCTGCCCCGGGCCTGCCGCAGGTCGTCCAGATGGCCGCCCTGGTGGACGGGGATTTCGATCAGCCACGCCCAGGGCTGGCCCCGCAGCGCGGTCTTCAGGACGCTGTCGCGCCCGTCCAGCCAGGGCTGCGCGGGCTGTCCCGCCAACTGGCGGCGGGACTGGCCCAGCAATTCCTCCGCCGCGCCGTTGG
>CBFGXR010000180.1:0-4754 GCA_965652675.1 uncultured Castellaniella sp. | reverse complement strand
ACCGTCGTATCGCGCCGCAGCGTGGGCGATCTGATCGGCCGCATCATCCGCGCTCCGGCGCTGCACGTGCGCGCCAACCTGGGCCTGAACAAGCCGGGCAGCGACGGCGACAAGCCGTATTTCATGTAGGTCGCCCCGTGCCGCCGCGCGCATGAACAAGCCGCCCGGGAGGGCGGCTTTGGGGCGGTCTGGCAGCTTCCCGGGGTCAGGGCACGATGTGGAAGTCGATGACGATTTCGCCGGGGTTGCGGGCCAGGTATTCGAACTGGATGTTTTCGCCGAAGTGGTTCTTCAACTGCTGCAGCAGCGGCAGGGGATCGTGGTCGTTGCAGAAGCGCATGGTTTCGCCCGGCTGCAGCGCCGACAGGGCGCCGAAGATGGCGGCGTGCCGGAAGCGCTTGGCGATGCCGCGCGCGTCGAGGGGGTAGGTGTTTTCAGCGAACATCGGGATAGCGTCGGAAGCCACGGTGCGTCATTCCTGTGAGAGGGGGTGGGAACTTCCGATTATAGGAACGCGCTCCGGGAAAACCCGTGGGAACCCTATGCGCAGCAAGGTTGTCCGGCGGCACGCCGGGCCGTTCGCCGGTCCCGGTTCAGGAGGCGGGCGCGCCGGTCCGGTCCCGGTGGCGTTCTTCCCAGTCCTTCACCGCCTGCTGCCAGGCGCGTCTTTCCTCGGCGTAGGTGTCGAACACGCAGGGCTCGCAGCCGTTGCCGCAGCATTCGTTGAGATCGGGCTCGACGGGTTCCTCGGGGCGGGGATCGTCGGCGGGGTCGTCCGGCACGCTCATGAGGCCGTTCTCAGACGCAGGCCAGGTTGGCCTGGTTGCTGCGCCGGACGTCCTCGGGGATCTCGATGGTCCGGCCGGACTGGGGCCGGCCGTCGACGAACATCATCAGCTCGCCCGGCTGGAAGGCGGTCCAGGTCTCGTTGTCGGTCAGGGGCTTGGTCGTGATGACCGAGACGCAGTCGCCACGCGCGTTGGTCTGGGAAAAATCCACCGACATGTCGGTGTCCACCAGGTGCGCCACCTGGAAGGGCCAGGCGCGCACGATGTAGTACAGGTTCGTGGAGCAGTGCGCCAGCATGCAGCGGCCGTTGGACATCAGGAAATTGAACACGCCGTGGCGCGTCAGGTCGGCCGTCATGTCGGCCACGGCGGCGAACAGTTCCGTGTCTTCCGGCTCGCGGGTGCCGAAGCGGGCGCGCAGCCCTTCCATCATGGTGCAGAAGGCCCGTTCGCTGTCGGTCTGGCCGATCGGCAGGTGATCGCCGCGCAGGTCGGGATCGAAGTCCTTCAGGTCGCCGTTGTGGGCGAACAGCCAGTGCCGGCCCCACAGTTCGCGCACGAAGGGGTGGCAGTTTTCCAGTTCCAGGGCGCCCTGGGTGGCCTTGCGGATGTGGGCGATGACGTTGCGGGACTTGATCGGGTAGCGCTTGATCAGTTCGGCGACCGGCGACTGGCAGCAGGGCGCGTTGTCCAGAAAACAGCGCGAGCCGCGATTTTCGTAGAAGGCGATGCCGAAGCCGTCGGCATGGTGGTCGGTGCCGCCGCCGCGCGCGGCGAACCCCGCAAAGGAAAACGTGATGTCCGTGGGCGTGGCGCAATTCATGCCCAATAACTGACACATGGCAGGCAGATTCCAAGCAAACCGGGGCGGATGCCGCCCCGAATGGTTCATGCCTGAATTGTAGTCTTTCCGGACCGGATATAACCGTCGCTTGGTATGAGAATCCGCGATGAGCTTATGCAGTGTCCTTTCTTCGCCACGAAATTGCGCCCCCACGCTGCGCAGCCTTTGGCTGCTTGCATCCACCTCACGGCCTGCATGCCGCTCGGATTCGCCAGGCGCAGGCCAGTCCGCGGGGACTGCCCTGCGTCCGGGCTCATCCCCCCGAGGGGGCGCGTTTTGCCTTGGGGCTGCCCGGCGGCAAAACAAACCGTGTCATGCGGTCGTCCCGGGACGCCCCGCATGCTGCCGGGGGCGCCGGGACCCTTTACGCCTCAGTCGTGGCGCAGTTGCAGCATCGCCTGGCGGTAGCCGCTGGCCGGGTAGATGGCCGGCATGGGCGGCTGGTCGGCGACGGGTTCCAGCGCGCGGGTGCCCGCCAGCAAGGCCTGGATCATGGCCTCGATCTCCAGGCGCGCCAGGGGCGCCCCCGGACAGGCGTGAATGCCGGCGCCGTAGAGCAGGTTCAGGGACGGATCGCGGTCCAGGCGGAATTCGTCCGGGTCGCCGAAGACGGCCTCGTCGCGGTTGGCCGAGGCCCAGATCAGCGTGATCCGTTCGCCGGCCTGGATCTGCGCGCCGCCCAGGCGCACCGGACAGGTGGCGGCGCGGCGGTTGGCGATCAGCGGCGCGTGGATGCGCAGGATCTCGTCGTTGGCCGGCCGGACCAGTTCCGGGTGGCGGCGCAGGCGGTTCTGCAGGTCCGGATGGGTCGCCAGGTAGTGGGCGATGATGCCCACGCTGGAGGCCATGGTGCCCAGTTCGCCGACGGTCCAGTTGCGCAGGATGCTGACGATCTCGTCCTCGGCCAGCGGGCGGCCGTCCACGGTTTCGCGCAGCAGGCGGGTGGTGGCGTCGTCGGGCGCCCGGTCGCCGGCGTCGCGGCGGGCCTTCAGCAGGGCGCGGATGGTCTCGTCGAATTCGGTGGCCACGGCTGCGATGGCGTGGGTGTCGCCCGAGAGCGTGGCGACGTTCTTTTTATGGATCCATTGCCGCAGCGGCTCGTGCAAATTGTCCGGCCAGCCCAGGAAGGCGCACTGCATGCGCAGGGCGAAGGGGTGCGCCAGGCCGAACATGATCTCGACGCGCTCGTTGCGCGGCAGCGCGGCGACCAGGTCCGCGCAGAGCTGGCGGCAGACCGGCTCGAAGGCCGCCATGCGGTCCGGGGCGAAGTAGGGTTCGATCAGCCGGCGGTAGGCGGTGTGCTCCGGGGGATCCATGCTGTTGGGCACGGAGACGTGGCGCGACGCCTGGCTGCTGAAGGTCTTGTGGTCCAGCAGGATCCGCATGGCATCGGCGTGGCGGAACACGGAATGATGCAGATAGTCGCTGTGGGCCACCGGGCAGCGGCGACGCATGCGGTCGTAGGCGGCGATCGGGTCGGCGAGGACTTCGGGGGCGCGGGGGTCCCAGTCCTGAGGTGCGTTCATGGTTGTCCTTTCAGGCCAGGAGAAAATGTCCTGAGCCGGCGTAGACTTAAGGGTAAACCCAGGGCTTCGGACCGGGAAAGCGTTCCGCCGCTTTATCTCCATGCGGATTGACCTTGCTCAAGTCGGGCGGTGTGCGCGTGCTTTCTGATGACAGTGCCCCCGCGACAGTTGACAGGCGCTTGAAAATCCGCCTTCCGCCCGCATCTACCGGACATCGGGGCGTGACGCCCCCTCCCATTCCAGGGACATACTCATGCGATTCGACAAACTGACGACGAAATTCCAGCAGGCGCTCGCCGATGCCCAGAGCCTCGCGGTGCGCCACGACCATCCCTACATCGAAAACGCCCACCTGCTGTCGGCCCTGCTGGCCGATCCGGACAGCGGCGCGTCCAGCCTGCTCGCCCGAGCGGGCGTGGCGGTGCCGCGCCTGCAGGCCGAACTGGACCGCCAGATCAAGGCCCTGCCCACGGTCCAGGGCGCCGAGGGCAACATCCAGGCCGGCCGCGACCTGCAGGCCGCCCTGGCGCGCACCGACAAGGAAGCCGGCCAGCGCGGCGATGCCTACATCGCCAGCGAACTCTATCTGCTGGCGCTGGCCGACGACAAGGGCGAGGTCGGCCGCGCCCTGCGCGAGGCCGGCCTGCAGCGCAAGGCGCTGGAAACCGCCATCGAGGCGGTGCGCGGCGGCGCGGCCGTGACGGGCGCCGAGGACGAGGACAATCGCCAGGCGCTGAAGAAATACACCCTGGACCTGACCGCCCGCGCGCGCGAAGGCAAGCTCGACCCGGTGATCGGGCGCGACGACGAGATCCGCCGCACCATCCAGGTGCTGTCGCGCCGCACCAAGAACAATCCCGTGCTGATCGGCGAGCCCGGCGTGGGCAAGACCGCCATCGTCGAAGGCCTGGCCCAGCGCATCGTCAACGGCGAGGTGCCGGAGACCCTGAAGGGCAAGCGCATCCTGGCGCTGGACCTGGCCGGGCTGCTGGCCGGCGCCAAGTACCGCGGCGAGTTCGAGGAACGCCTGAAGGCCGTGCTGAAGGAACTGTCCCAGGATTCGGGCCAGACCATCGTCTTCATCGACGAACTGCACACCATGGTGGGCGCCGGCAAGGCTGAAGGCGCCATGGACGCCGGCAACATGCTCAAGCCCGCGCTGTCGCGCGGCGAACTGCATTGCGTGGGCGCGACCACGCTGGACGAGTACCGCCAATACATCGAAAAGGACGCCGCGCTGGAGCGCCGTTTCCAGAAGGTGATGGTGGACGAGCCCGACGTGGAATCCACCATCGCCATCCTGCGCGGCCTGCAGGAACGCTACGAACTGCACCACGGCGTGCAGATCACCGATCCGGCCATCGTCGCGGCGGCGGAACTTTCGCACCGCTACATCACCGACCGCTTCCTGCCCGACAAGGCCATCGACCTGATCGACGAGGCGGCGGCGCGCATCCGCATGGAAATCGACTCCAAGCCGGAAGTCATGGACCGGCTCGACCGGCGCATCATCCAGCTGAAAATCGAGCGCGAGGCCGTGCGCAAGGATACCGACGAAGCCTCCGAACGCCGCCTGAAGGCGATCGAGGACGAACT
>CBFGXR010000179.1:0-4758 GCA_965652675.1 uncultured Castellaniella sp. | reverse complement strand
GCCGGATCAGCGTCGACTTGCCCGACCCCGACAGCCCCATGATGACGTGGATGTGCCTGGATCAGTTCGCCGTCCTTCAGGATGGCGATCCGGTTGCCCAGGCGCAGGGCCTCGTCCAGATCGTGGGTGATGAAGACGATGGTCTTGTTCAGTTTCGCCTGCAGAGCCAGCAGCTGGTCCTGCATTTCATGGCGGATGAGCGGATCCAGGGCGGAGAACGCCTCGTCCATCAGCAGGATCTCGGCGTCCGTGGCCAGCGCGCGGGCCAGACCCACGCGCTGCTGCATGCCGCCGGAAAGCTGGTGGGGATACTGGGCCTCGAAACCGGACAGGCCGACCTGCTCCAGCCAGTGGCGCGCGCGCTCGTCGCGCTCGGCCCGGCGCACGCCCTGCACCGCCAGCCCGTAGGCGGCGTTGTCCAGCACCGTGCGGTGCGGCAGCAGGCCGAAGCGCTGGAACACCATGCTCATCTTGCTCTGGCGGAAGCGTTCCAGTTCGCGCGGCTTCAGGCTGACCACGTCCACCCCGTCGACCAGGATCTGACCGGCGCTGGGCTCGATCAGGCGGTTGAAGTGCCGGATCAGCGTCGACTTGCCCGACCCCGACAGCCCCATGATGACGTGGATGTGGCCTTCCTCGATCGACAGGCTGATGTCGCGCAGGCCCAGGGTGTGGCCGCTGCGTTCCAGCAGGGCTTCCTTGGACAGGCCTTCGCGGGCGGCGGCCAGCCAGCGGTCCGGATGCGGACCGAAAATCTTGTAGATGTTGCGGACTTCGATCTTGCTCATGTCACTGCCCCCTGACCTGCCAGCGGCGGCCGAAGCGCTGGGTGATGCGGTCGAAAATGATGGCCAGGATCACGATCCCCAGGCCGGCCAGCAGGCCGCGCCCGACCTGCAGGCGGTTGATGCCCTGCAGGACCTCGTAGCCCAGGCCGCACACGCCGATCATGGAGGCGATCACCACCATGGCCAGCGCCATCATGGTGGTCTGGTTGATGCCCGCCATGATGTTGGGCAGCGCCAGCGGCAGCTGCACGCCGAAGAGCTGGCGGCCGCGGCTGGCGCCGAAGGCGCGCGAGGCCTCCAGCACCTCGGCGTCCACCAGGCGGATGCCCAGGTCGGTCAGGCGGATGACGGGTGGCACGGCGTAGATCACCGTGGCGAACAGCGCCGCCAGCTTGCCCAGGTTGAACAGCATGACCACCGGAATCAGGTAGACGAAGCTGGGCATGGTCTGCATGACGTCCAGGATCGGCAGCATCACGGCGCGCACCCAGCGGAAGCTGGCCATGGCGATCCCCACGGGGATGCCGATGATCACCGAGAACGCCACCGCCACGATCATCAGCGACAGCGTCTGCATGGCGGCCTCCCAGAGGCCGATGGCCCCCACCAGGCACAGCAGCGCGCCCATGGCCGCGCTGAAGCGCCAGGCGCGGCTGCCCAGCCAGGCCAGGCCCATGATGACGGCCACGACCGCCCACCACGGCGAATGCCGCAGCAGGTTGTCGGACCAGATCAGCAGATCCAGCAGGGGCTGGGTCAGCGCCCGCAGCACGTCGGAATACTGCGTCACCAGCCCATTGACGAAGTCGTCGATGGGCCGCTGCAGATCGCGGGCCGCAATCAGTTCGGGAAACATGCGGGCCTCCTTACAGGGCGGCCTTGACACGCTCCGTCACGTCGGCGGGCAGCCATCCGGTCCAGACGGCCTGCTGGTTCTTCAGGAACCACATCGCCGTCGGCTGGGGTTCGGCCTCGTTCTTTTCCATGTAGGCCATGGTCTGGTTCATGACGTCCAGGGGCACCTTGACCTTGGAGAGGAAGTCGGTCAGCTTCGGCGCGTCCTGGGTGAACTTGGCGGTGACCGCCGTGAACACCGGGTTCTCGGGATAATCGGAAGCCTGGGGATTTTCGCAGTTCGGGTCGGTCAGGCATTTCTGCTTGGCCGCGTCGTACGGCGGCAGTTCCAGCTTGACCAGGTCCATGGAGCCCACCAGCGGGGTCGGATACCAGTAGTAGAAGGCGACGTTTTCCTTGCGCTTGTAGGCCGCCGTCAGGGCCGCCTTCTGGGTCGCGCCGGTGCCGGGAGAGAACAGGGTGAAGGTGTCGCCCAGGTTCAGCGCCTTGAACAGATTGGTGCTGACGACTTCGCAGCCCCAGCCCGCCGGGCAGCCGTAGAAGCGGCCCTTGGACGGTTCTTCCGGATCCTTGAAGGCGTCCTTGAATTTCGGCAGGTCAGCGGCCTTTTTCAGTTCGGGCAGGCGCTCGGCCGTGTATTTGGGGATGAACCAGGCTTCGCCGCCCATGTAGATGTCGCCGATGCGCTTGACGCGGCCGGAAGCCTCGGCCTTGGTCCAGGGTTCCAGGGTGCTGTTCAGCCAGATCTCGCTGTTGATGTCCAGGTCGCCGCGTTCGAGCGCCGCCAGGGCCGGCAGGGTTTCCGTCGGCAGGACTTCGGATTCGCAGCCGTAGCCGTGCTTGGCGATGAAGCGTTCGACTTCGACCAGGACCAGGTTGGATTCCCAGTTCATGCCGCCGAAGCGCACGGCGCGGTCGAGTTCGCATTGCGGCCCGTCGGCCGCCATGGAGACGGACGGGGCCAGCGACAGGCCCGCCAGCGCGGCCGACAGGGCCAGGCCCAGCACGGTACGGGACAGACGGGGGGAACGGGTCGCGACGGGCGACGAAAAAGCGGGGATAGACATAGATGCCTCCTTTGGGTTACGGAGACGCCGGATACGCCATGCGTGGCCGACGCCATAGCTTAGGGGAGGGTGTGCGGAAGACGACCGCGGGTCGCCAATACATACCAGCACTGCAGGCGCGAAGCGCCCTGGACAGACAGGGCCGTGAAAAACCAGTGACGGGCGCTGTCAGAATTGACAAAAAGATCTACAGAAGAAAGGCTATTTTACACGCAAGATACATGAAAATAAACCAGGTTAGTAAAAACCCGGTTTTGCAGACCTGCGCATCGTGCACGGCGGCGGCCCGAAAAAAGGCCCCGGAAGCCCGCCTGCAAAGGGCTTCCGGGGCCTGCCGGGCGGCGGGTTCAGCGGTCCCGGTAGATGTAATCGCGCCGCCAGGGGTAGGCCTGTCCCGCCGGGTAGTCCAGCTCGTCGGAACGGCCCGTCGGCTGGGGCTGGGCGATGATCTGGTGCAGGGCGATCCAGCCGTGCTCGAAACCCATCGCGCAGCCCGCCAGGTACATGCGGTAGGCCCGCAGGGAACGCTCGCCCTGGGGCGTGTTCAGGATGGCGCGGGCCTCGTCCAGATGGGATTCCAGGGCTTCGCTCCAGGCCCAGAGCGTGCGCGCATAGTGCGGGCGCAGGTTTTCGACGTCCAGGTCTTCCAGGCCGGCCTCGGCCAGGGTCTGCTGCACGTAATGGATGTGGGACAGCTCGCCGCCGGGGAAGATGAATTTCTCGATAAAATCCCCCATGCCGGCGCCCAGTTCGCTGTTGTCCAGCCCGCCCGCCGTGATGCCGTGGTTCAGGATCAGGCCGCCGGGACGCACCAGCCGGCGCAGCTTGGAAAAATAGCCCGTCAGCTGGGCCCGCCCCACGTGTTCGAACATGCCGACCGAGGCGATCTTGTCGTAGGGCCGGGATTCGTCGAGCTTGCGGTAGTCCAGCAGTTCCATGCGCACGCGCCCGGACAGGCCCTTTTCCTGGATCAGGCGGTTGACGTAGGCATGCTGGTTGTTCGACAGGGTGATGCCGGTGACGTCCACATCGTAGTTTTCCGCCGCCCACAGCATCAGGCCGCCCCAGCCGCCGCCGACGTCCAGGAAGCGCTCGCCCGGCTTCAGGGCCAGCTTGCGGCAGATGTGGTCGAGCTTGGCTTCCTGGGCCTGGGCGACGGTGAAGCCGGGTTCGCGGTAATAGGCGCAGGAATACACCCGGCGCGGGTCCAGCCACAGGGCGTAGAAGTCGTCCGACAGGTCGTAGTGGAATTCGATCTGCCGCGCGTCGCGCTCGATCGAATGGCGCCAGACCGACACCAGCCGCTTCACCAGGCTGGTCAGCCAGCCCGAACGGGCCAGATCGACCGGCGATCCGGGCAGGATGCCCGCCGCCAGGCGCATCAGATCCTGCATGGAGCCGTCGAACTCGAACTTGCCCTCGACGTAGTCCTCGCCCAGGACGCCGACCTCGCCCGCCGCGAAATGCGCCAGGACCGCCGTATCGCGCACGCGCAGGCACAGCGCGGCGTCGGCGGCGCCGACTTTCTGCCCATCCGGAAGTTCCATGGAAACCGGCATGGGCAATGAGCCAAGCTTGTTCTCGATGATGGATGCGATCGCAGTCAACAGAACCTCCCTCAGTCATATAAAAGACCTTGTTATAGTAGCGCCAATCCTCGCCGCTACAAGCACCCTCCGCCGGCGCTTTTCCCGCCCTCCCCGCACCCCATGGATTCCCGTTCCTCCTCGCCGCCGCTGCCGCCCTGGCTGATCCTGATGGGCGCGCTCGCCGCCCTCGGCCCCCTGGCCATCGACATGTACCTGCCCGCCTTCGGCGCCATGGCGGCCGACCTGCGCGTCCCGCCGGGGCTGGTCGAGCGCACCCTGGCCAGCTACCTGCTGGGCCTGGCCCTGGCCCAGCTGGTCTACGGCCCGCTGGCCGACCGCTACGGCCGCAAGCCGCCGCTGCTGCTCGGCCTGACGCTGTTCTCGGTCGCCTCCATCGCCTGCGCGCTGAGCCGGGACATCGATCATCTGATCCTGTGGCGCGTGGTCCAGGCCTTCGGC
>CBFGXR010000178.1:0-4793 GCA_965652675.1 uncultured Castellaniella sp. | reverse complement strand
AGGCGGGCCTTTCCGGGGGACTGCCGCGCGACGAGCTGTGCGAAGGATGAGGGGAAGAAGACATAGGGCCTGGAGGTGACGGTGGACACCGTTTCCATCGCGCCGATGTACCAGGGCCGATCGCGCGGATCGAAGCGGTAGTCGGGCTCGGGCCGGCGCAGCACGAGATCATGCTTGGCGTCGTAGAACAGGAACAGCCCGTGCCGCTTGCCGTCATTGCCAAGCGCCACCGCCTGCACGAGATAGTTGGCCTGCGGCGGCGCCTGGAAACGTTCGCGGATGTCGCGCCGGTCCAGCGCCCGCATCAGCAGGAAGTCGCCGTTTTCGTAGCCGATATGGATCGCCGACACCAGGGGGTTTTCGGCCAGTTCGGCCGCCAGGACGCCACGCCGCGCCAGCCGGTCCTCGAGCCGCTTCGCATCGACCACCGGATCGAATGCCAGGATGCGCAACGACGTCGAGCCGGGTTCGATGATGCGGCGTGCCCGCTCGGCCACGATCTGGCCCGTATCGCGCGCCGCCATCGCGGCCATGTCCAGCATGGTGGCCCGCGAACCATACCAGCTGAGCGCGATCAGCGCCACGGCGACGAGCGCCATGGCCGCCACCGCGATGCCGGCGATGACGAACCGCACCGGCCAGGCGCGCGTCGCGCGAGGGACTTGTGACATGGATCTTTCCATGGTCCGCCAGGAGAAGTCGCGCGATCCCGTCATGGGCGAAACCCGCGCGGCGTTTCGACGACGATACACCGGGCGAACGTCCGGCGCCATCCCCGTGAACACCCTCGCCGCGATGACGCCGGTGTATTCTTCATTCATCCGCCACGTCATCAGGCGCTGGACATTCACGACATGAGCGATTCGCCCTCCCCTCAGCCCTCGCGGCTGCCCGAACCCATCCCCGAGCCGTCAGCCGGATGCCCGGGCGGGCCCGTGATGAATCCGCCGCTGGACGACGACGCGCGCCTGCGCGCCATCCTCGAATCGCCCACGTACCGCCTCGCCTACGAGGACATGGACCTGCTCACCGAAAGAGACCTGCGCCCCTTGCGCCTGCAGCTCGAACTGCTCAAACCCGAGCGCGTGCTGGACGAACAGGGGGTGCATTCGACCGTGGTGGTCTTCGGCAGCGCGCGCGTGCGCGATGCCGACACCGCGCGCGACCGGCTCGCGGCGCTGGAACGGCAGCGGGATTCCGCCGCAGCGGACCCGTCGCTGGACCAGGAACTGGCCCTGGCCCGCCGCCGCGTGGAACAGGCGCTGGACATTCACGACATGAGCGATTCGCCCTCCCCTCAGCCCTCGCGGCTGCCCGAACCCATCCCCGAGCCGTCAGCCGGATGCCCGGGCGGGCCCGTGATGAATCCGCCGCTGGACGACGACGCGCGCCTGCGCGCCATCCTCGAATCGCCCACGTACCGCCTCGCCTACGAGGACATGGACCTGCTCACCGAAAGAGACCTGCGCCCCTTGCGCCTGCAGCTCGAACTGCTCAAACCCGAGCGCGTGCTGGACGAACAGGGGGTGCATTCGACCGTGGTGGTCTTCGGCAGCGCGCGCGTGCGCGATGCCGACACCGCGCGCGACCGGCTCGCGGCGCTGGAACGGCAGCGGGATTCCGCCGCAGCGGACCCGTCGCTGGACCAGGAACTGGCCCTGGCCCGCCGCCGCGTGGAACAGGCGCGGCACTACGAAGAAGCGCGGCGTTTCGCCCGACTGATCTCGGCGCGATTCCAGCAGGAAAAGCGCTGCGATTTCGTCGTCGTCACCGGCGGCGGACCGGGCATCATGGAAGCCGCCAACCGGGGCGCGTACGACGCCGGGGCGCGTTCGATCGGACTGAACATCACCCTGCCGCACGAGCAGGTCCCCAATGCCTACATCACGCCGGAACTGGCGTTCCGCTTCCATTACTTCGCCCTGCGCAAGATGCACTTCCTGATCCACGCGCGCGGCCTGGTCGCCTTTCCGGGCGGCTACGGCACGCTGGACGAACTGTTCGAAGTGCTGACCCTGATCCAGACGGGCAAGATGGCCCCGATTCCCGTGGTCCTGGTCGGACGCGCGTTCTGGCGGCGCGCCATCGATTTCGACTACCTGATCGACGAAGGCTACATCGCACCGGGGGACGTCGATCTGTTCGAATATGCCGACGACGCCGAGGAGATCCTCGCCGCCCTGGAGCGCTTTCCCTACCGGTCCCGCAGCCGCACGGTCAGGCTCTGAGCCGCCGTGCCGACGGGGCCCTTGATGTCGCTCAGGACCGAAAAGGTCTCGCCCAGCCCGGTGGGGCCGAAGCTGACCCGCGTGTCGAAGCCGACCCAGCCGGCCTGGGGCTGGCGCGTGAAATGGATGGTCAGATCCACATTGGCGAAGAACACCGCGTTCGGGTCCGCGCGCACCGCAAGGCCGTTGGCGGTGTCGATCAGCTTGGCGAAGCCGGCGACGGGCGGATCGATTTCGCCTTCGACCAGCGGATACGCGGTACGCAGCCAGCTCTGCCCCCGGCCGGGACGGGAATCAGCGCTGCGGCGGGCCTGCAGCGAACCGATGAATCCCCCGCCCCAGACCTCGGAAAACACCCAGGGACGCATGGCGTCGGGCGGCGGCAGCGGCGCCCATTCGCAACCCTGCTCTCCCGACGTGTCGCTGGCGAGCAGGCGCCAGATCCGGGCCTGGATGCTGACCTGATCCCCATGGCGCATGCAGGCCTCGATCAGTTCGATCGAGCGGCCCGGACGCAGCATCCGCACGTCGATGGTGAACGGACCCGAATGGATGACCCCCAGCACGTCGAACGACACCCGGGACACCAGCTTGTCGCTGGGCAGGCGGCGTTCCGCTTCGGCCAGCACCAGCCCGGCGGCGGCCGCCAGGTGCTGCTCGCCGGGCTGCCAGGCGCCCTGGGAATGCAAGGTGGACAGGAATCCGGTTTCCCCGCGACGCACGTAGAAAGCGTCCGGACAGGGTGCGCCGTCATGGCCGAGGTGTTGGTTATGGGCGGTAGGCATGCGCAAGAGTATAGCCCCGGTCCCGGCGGGTTTCAGGCTGTCGACCGCCTGCCGGCATCCGGCGCGGAACCGTTCTATATTCTCTCCATCGTCATCCCGCCCGCCGGCCCCGTCCAGGCGGCACGCATCGAGGAGCATCATGAGGGTTCATTTCGTCATCCACGAATCGTTCGAAGCGCCGGGCGCCTGCGAAACCTGGGCCCGGGATCGAGGGTTCGAGATCGGCCATTCCCGCCTCTACGACCATGAGCCGCTGCCCCGATTCATCGATGGCATCGACCTGCTGATGGTGATGGGCGGTCCGCAATCGCCCTCCACCACCCGGGAGGAATGCCCGCACTTCGACGCCGCCGCCGAATGCGCCCTGATCGCCGCGTGCGTGAACGCAGGCAAGGCCGTCGTCGGCGTATGCCTCGGAGCGCAGTTGCTCGGCGAGGCCCTGGGCGCCCGGTGCGAACACAGCCCGGAAAAGGAAATCGGCAAATTCCCGATCGCCCTGACGGCCGAAGGCAGAGCGAACGGCAAGTTCGTCCACTTCGGCGACACGCTGGAAGTCGGCCACTGGCACAGCGACATGCCAGGGCTGACGGCAAACGCCCGGGTACTCGCCACCAGTGCCGGATGCCCTCGCCAGATCATCGAATACGGCGAACTGGCCTACGGATTCCAGTGCCACATGGAATTCACGCCTGCGGTCGTCGAACGGCTGATCGCCGCCTCCGGCCAGGACCTGCAAACGCTGGCCGCGCATCGATTCGTGCAACAGCCGGACACCCTGCGCACCCATGACTGGGACGACATGAACCGGACGCAGTACGGGTTTCTCGACCGGCTGATGGAGGCCTATGCCGCAAGGCGTTGACGTTCCCGACGACGAACCGCCGAGGCGCGGGCTGAGGGACGCCAGGCGCGGCAAAAGCATACACTGACGGTCGATCCATTTCTTCGCGTTTCCGCGCGCCCCTATCGTGACCGACACGGCCTTTGCTTCCCTGCCCCTCCTGCCCGTTCTGCTGGACAACCTGCAAGGCCTCGGCTTCGAACGGATGACGCCCATCCAGGCGGAAAGCCTGCCGCTCATCCTCGAAGGCCGCGACCTGATCGCGCAAGCCAGGACCGGCAGCGGCAAGACCGCCGCGTTCGGCCTGGGCGTGCTGCAGCGGCTGGACGTCGACCGCCTGATCCCTCAGGCCCTGGTGGTCTGCCCCACCCGCGAACTGGCGGACCAGGTCGCCCAGGAACTGCGCCGGCTGGCCCGCCTGATCCCCAACGTCAAGGTGCTGACGCTGTGCGGGGGCGCCGCCGCGCGCCCCCAGGCCGAGTCGCTGACGCGCGGCGTCCATCTGGTGGTGGGCACGCCCGGCCGCATCCAGGACCACCTGGCGCGCGGCAGCCTGGACTTGTCCGGCCTGAACACGCTGGTGCTGGACGAGGCCGACCGCATGGTGGACATGGGCTTTTACGACGACATCGTCGCGATCGCCTCGCACTGCCCGACCAGGCGCCAGACCCTGCTGTTCTCGGCGACCTACCCGGACAACATCCGCAAGCTCAGCGCCCGCTTCCTGCGCAACCCGGCCGAAGTCAAGGTCGAGGCCCTGCACGACGCCAGCCGCATCGAACAGATCTTCTACGAAGTCGACGAAGACGCGAGGCTGGACGCCGTGGTCACGCTGCTGGCCCACTTCCGCCCGGTTTCCACGCTGGCGTTCTGCAATACCAAGATCCGCGGCTACGACCTGATCGAACGCCTGCAGGCCGAAGGCATCAGGGCACGGGC
>CBFGXR010000177.1:0-4826 GCA_965652675.1 uncultured Castellaniella sp. | reverse complement strand
ACAACAGGGGTATCCACCGCCGCACACCCGAAAATGCAAGGGGCGCCCGCAAGGCGCCCCCGGCACGAGGAAAGGCGGGAATCAGGCGGCCTGGTATTGCAGCGCGCGCTTGCGCACCAGTTCGAGGACGCCCTGGCAGGAGTCTTCGATGTAGTCCAGGACCTTGTTGAAGCCTTCGGGACCGCCGTAGTAGGGATCGGGCACGGTGGCTTCCTCGAATTCGTTCGAGAAGCGCATCAGCAGCATGAGCTTGTGCTGGTAGACCTTGGGGCACTGCTGCTGCAGCGCGGACAGGTTTTCCCAGTCCATGGCCAGGATCAGGTCGGCGTCGCGGAAGTCGTCGGCGCGGATCTGCCGGGCCACCAGCGACGACAGGTCATAGCCGCGCTTGCGGGCGGCGGTCTGGGCGCGGGCGTCCGGGGCTTCGCCCACATGGAAATGATGCGTCGCGGCGGAATCGACGGCGATGGCGTCGGACAGGCCGGCCTCGTCGACGAGGTGCTGGAACACGCCCTGGGCGGTGGGGGAACGGCAGATATTGCCCGTACAGACAAAAAGTACCTTATGCATGATGAATGAAAGTGTGCGGGAAAACCCGGAAATTGGCAAGTATTTTCTGTGGAAAACCGCAAAAAAACCTGATACTTGAAGCACTTCCGAAGCGGGCCCGCAACAGGCCCGGCGCCGCCCGGCCGAGGGCCGGAACGCGGCCGGCAACCGGGGCGCGGCGGGGGGGCGCCCCGGCCTCGGGCTCACTCCATCAGGGCCCGGGCCTTCAGGGCGCGCAGGGCGTCGCGCACCGAGGCCGCCTGCTCGAATTCCAGGTTGCGGGCGTGCTCGTTCATGCGCTGCTCCAGGCGGCGGATCTCCCGCGCCAGGGACTTTTCGTCGTGCAGGGCGGATTCGTCGTAGCCGGCCTCGGCGGACGCCGGCGCCGCGCTCACCGCCACCCCGTCGATCAGGTCGCGCACCGCCTTGCTGACGCCCCGGGCCGTGATGCCGTGCTCGAGGTTGAAAGCCTGCTGCTTTTCCCGGCGGCGTGCGGTTTCGTCCATGGCCCGGCGCATGGAGTCGGTCACCCGGTCGGCGTACAGGATGGCGCGCCCGTTCAGGTTGCGCGCCGCCCGGCCGATGGTCTGGATCAGGCTGCGCTCCGACCGCAGAAAGCCTTCCTTGTCGGCGTCCAGGATCGCCACCAGGGACACTTCCGGAATGTCCAGGCCTTCGCGCAGCAGGTTGATCCCGACCAGCACGTCGAAGGTCCCCAGCCGCAGGTCGCGGATGATCTCGACCCGCTCCACCGTGTCGATGTCGGAATGCAGGTAGCGGACCTTGAGGCCGTTTTCCCCCAGGTATTCGGTCAGGTCCTCGGCCATGCGCTTGGTCAGCGTGGTGACCAGCACCCGTTCGTGGCGCGCGATGCGCAGCTTGGCCTCGCCCAGCAGGTCGTCGACCTGGGTCGCGGCCGGACGCAGTTCGTCCTCGGGATCCACCAGGCCGGTCGGGCGCACCACCTGTTCGACCACCTGGTCGGTATGCTGGGCCTCGTAGGGACCGGGGGTGGCGGACACGAACACGCACTGCGGCATGCGCGCCTCGAATTCCTCGAGCCGCAGGGGCCTGTTGTCCAGCGCCGAGGGCAGCCGGAAGCCGAACTGGACCAGGGTTTCCTTGCGCGACCGGTCGCCCCGGTACATGCCGCCCAGCTGGCCGATCGTGACGTGGCTTTCGTCGATGAACATCAGGGCGTTGGCCGGCAGGTAGTCGATCAGCGTCGGCGGCGGCTCGCCCGGCAGGGCGCCGGACAGGTGCCGGGAGTAGTTCTCGATCCCCTTGCAGAAACCCAGTTCCTGCAGCATTTCCAGGTCGAAGCGGGTGCGCTGTTCCAGGCGCTGGACTTCGACGAGCTTGCCCGCCGCCGTCAGTTCGGCCAGGCGGTCGCGCAGTTCTTCCTTGATGGTCTCGATGGCGCGCAGCACGGTCTCGCGCGGCGTCACGTAGTGGGAACTGGGGAAGATCGTGAACCGCACCAGGCTCTGGACCGGCTTGCCCGTCAGGGGGTCGAACAGGTCCAGGGATTCGATTTCGTCGTCGAACAGGGTGATGCGCAGTGCGTGTTCGGCGTGTTCGGCCGGAAAGACGTCGATGACCTCGCCGCGCGCCCGGAAGGTTCCCCGGGAAAACTCCATGTCGTTGCGTTCGTACTGCATGGACACCAGCCGAGCCAGGATTTCCTGGCGGCCGACCCGGTCGCCCGTGCGCAGCGTCAGCACCATCGCATGGTAGTCGCCGGGGTTGCCGATGCCGTAGATGCAGGACACCGTGCCCACGATGATGGTGTCCGGACGTTCCAGCAGGCTCTTGGTGGCCGACAGGCGCATCTGTTCGATGTGCTCGTTGATGGACGAGTCCTTCTCGATGAACAGGTCGCGCGAAGGCACGTAGGCCTCGGGCTGGTAATAATCGTAGTAGGACACGAAGTATTCCACCGCGTTGCGGGGGAAGAATTCGCGCATTTCGGCGTAAAGCTGGGCGGCCAGGGTCTTGTTGGGCGCCAGCACGATGGCCGGCCGGCCGGTCCGGGCGATCAGGTTGGCCATGGTGTAGGTCTTGCCCGAGCCCGTCACCCCCAGCAAGGTCTGGCACATGAGCCCGTCGCGCACACCCTCTTCCAGCGCGTCGATCGCGGCCGGCTGGTCGCCGGCCGGCGGATAGGGCTGGAAGAGCTGGAACGGACTGTCCGGATACTGGACGAAGCCCGGCCCGGCCTCGGGAGTTGCGGCCTCGGGGATTTCGACCTCGGATTTGGCCTGACTGGACATGGGGCTCAACTGGACACTGTTCGGGTAAACCCCTTATTATCACACTGTTGGCCCACGCGACCAAGACCTCTCCCTTATCGTCCTCCCGGTAACCATGTCCTCCATCTTCGCATCCGTCGAACTCGCTCCGCGCGACCCCATTCTGGGTCTGAACGAACAATTCAAGGCCGATACCCGGTCCACCAAGGTCAATCTCGGCGTCGGCGTCTACTACGACGACGCGGGCCACATCCCCCTGCTCAAGGCCGTCCGCCAGGCCGAAAGCCGCCTGTTCGAGCAGGCCGAGCCGCGCAACTACCTGCCGATCGACGGCATCCCCGGCTACAACACCGGCGCCCGCGCCCTGCTGCTGGGCGCCAGCTCGCCGCTGATCGCCGAACACCGTTCGCTGACGGTCCAGACCCTGGGCGGCACCGGCGCGCTGAAGGTCGGCGCCGACTTCCTGAAGCAGATCCTGCCCGACGCCAAGGTCGCCATCAGCAACCCCAGCTGGGCCAACCACGAAGCCCTGTTCTCGGCCGCCGGTTTTCCGGTCGTCAGCTACGACTACTACGACGCCGCCACGCACGGCCTGAACTTCGACGGCATGCTGGCCTCGCTGCGCGCCCTGCCCGCCGGCACCGTCGTGGTGCTGCACGCCTGCTGCCACAACCCCACGGGCGTCGATCCCACCCTGGACCAATGGCGGGAAATCGCCCGGACGCTGCAGGTCGGCCAACTGGTGCCCTTCCTGGACATCGCCTATCAGGGCTTCGGCGACGGCATCGAGGAAGACGGCGCCGTGGTGCGCCTGTTCGCCGAACTGGGCCTGACCATGTTCATCAGTTCCTCGTTCTCCAAGTCCTTCTCGCTGTACGGCGAACGCGTCGGCGCCCTGACCCTGCTGACCAGCGGCGACGACGAAAGCGCCCGCGTGCTCAGCCAGCTCAAGCGCGTCATCCGCACCAACTACTCCAACCCGCCCACCCATGGCGGCGCCCTGGTCTCGACCGTGCTGAACACGCCCGAACTGTACAAGCTGTGGGCCGAGGAACTGGCCGGCATGCGCGACCGCATTCGCGCCATGCGCCACCAGCTGGTCGAAAAAATCCAGGCCCAGGGCGTGGACCAGGACTTCGGCTTCGTCAAGGCCCAGCGCGGCATGTTCTCGTACTCCGGCCTGACCAAGCCCCAGGTCGAACGCCTGCGCGAGGACTTCGGCATCTACGCCGTCGGCAGCGGCCGCATCTGCGTGGCCGCCCTGAACAGCGGCAACATCGACTACGTCGCCCGCGCCATGGCCGACGTGATCAAGAACTGATCGTCCCC
The DNA here is from genome assembly GCA_965652675.1 of uncultured Castellaniella sp. Taxonomy (GTDB): domain Bacteria; phylum Pseudomonadota; class Gammaproteobacteria; order Burkholderiales; family Burkholderiaceae_B; genus Castellaniella. The sequence continues at coordinate 696 of CBFGXR010000177.1, read as the reverse complement.
GCCGCGCCGGCCCCGGCCGGCGCGGCCGACGGACATCCCCGGCACGGGGCCCCTGCGGGGCCCCGTCGTCGTTTCCGGCCCACGGTCCATGCCGCTTGCGCCGCGCGCGCCCTTCCGTCACAATACGGGCTGTGTTTCCATCCAGTAGCGCACGATCGCCCTGAAAACATGGCCCTGAAACTCACCGCCCGACAGTCCCAGATCCTGGATCTCATCCGGCAGGCCATCCAGCAGACGGGCCGGCCGCCCACCCGGGCCGAAATCGCCCGCCAATTGGGCTTCCGCTCGGCCAACGCCGCCGAAGACCACCTGCGCGCGCTGGAACGCAAAGGCCACATCCGCCTGTCGGCCGCCACCTCGCGCGGCATCCAGCTCATCGGACAGGCCCCGGCATCCGCCGACGCGGCGGGCGCAGCCGCCGCCGACCAGGCCCTCACCTCCACCGATCCCGCCCCGGCCGGCACGCCCGGTCCCCTGCCCGGCGCCCCCGCCTGGCTCGCGCCGTCCGACAGCCGCCTGGTGCCGCTGGTGGGCCGCGTCGCCGCCGGCAGCCCGGTCCTGGCGGCCGAACACGTCGAACGCGAAATCCCCCTGGCCCCGCACCTGTTCGAATCCGCGCCCGACTACCTGCTGCGCGTGCGCGGCAGCAGCATGCGCGACGCGGGCATCCTGGACGGCGATCTGCTGGCCGTGCGC
>CBFGXR010000176.1:0-4853 GCA_965652675.1 uncultured Castellaniella sp. | reverse complement strand
GCGCGCTGGCCAACCTGATGGACCTGCAGGGCTTCGACGACGAGACCTCCGAATGGGTGCGTGACACCGTGGTGGCGGGGGGCCGGGACGGCCGCCTGTCCAACGAGATCCGCCTGGCCCCGGCCGCGGCGGCTCCGGCCGCCGGCCTGGAACGCGTGGCCGAGCTGCCCATCTACCGCACCGACGCGCTGGTGCGCCGTTCGCAGCCGCTGCAGGAGCACATCAATTCCGCGCCGCCGCGCGCGGCGATGAACGCCGCCACGCTGCAGGCGCAGGGCCTGTCGGCCGGGGACGCCGTGCGCGTGTCCACGGTCCACGGCTCGGCCGAACTGGAAGCCGCCCTGGACGACACGGTGGCCGACGGGGCCGTGCGCATCGCCGGGGCCTTTGAACAGACCGCCGCCTTGGGCATGGGCTCGGGCGCAATCCAGGTGGAGCGTCGCTAATGGACTGGTTGAACACCCTCAATGCCTTCGGCACGGGCCTGATCGGCGAGACCCCCTGGCTGGTGGTCTGGACGCTGGTGAAGATCGTCGTCATCGCCGTGCCCATCATCCTGTGCGTGGCCTACCTGACGTACTGGGAACGCAAGATGATCGGCGCCATGCACGTCCGGCTGGGCCCCACCCGGGTGGGCTACCGCGGCCTGCTGCAGCCCTTCGCCGACGTGTTCAAGCTGCTGACGAAGGAACTCATCGTTCCGTCCAAGGCCAACCGCGTACTGTACGTCGTGGCCCCGGTGGTCACGCTGATGCCGGCGCTGGCGGCCTGGGCGGTGATTCCGTTCCAGCCCGAAGTCGTCCTGGCCGACGTCAACGCGGGCCTGCTGTTCATCCTGGCCATCACCTCGGTCGAAGTCTACGGCGTCATCATGGCCGGCTGGGCGTCGAATTCGAAATACGCCCTGCTGGGCGCGCTGCGCGCCTCGGCGCAGATGGTGTCCTACGAACTGGGCATCGGCTTCGTCATGGTCACGGTGCTGCTGGTGTCGGGCACGCTGAACCTGTCGGGCATCGTCGAGGGCCAGAACGTCGGCCATTTCGCCGGCATGGGCCTGAACTTCCTGTCCTGGAACTGGCTGCCGCTGCTGCCGCTGTTCGTGATCTACGTCGTGTCCTCGGTCGCGGAAACCAACCGCCACCCCTTCGACGTGGTCGAAGGCGAATCGGAAATCGTGGCCGGCCACATGGTGGAATATTCCGGCATGGGCTTCGCGCTGTTCTTCCTGGGCGAATACGCCAACATGATCCTGCTGTCGGCGATGGCCTCGATCATGTTCCTGGGCGGCTGGGCTTCGCCGCTGGACTTCGCGCCCTTCACCTGGGTGCCGGGCTGGCTGTGGCTGGGAATCAAGACCTTCGTGGTGGTGTCCATGTTCATCTGGTTCCGCGCGACGTTCCCGCGCTACCGCTACGACCAGATCATGCGTCTGGGCTGGAAGGTCTTCATTCCCCTGACGGGGATCTGGCTGGTGGTGGTGGCGATCTGGATGCAGACGCCCTGGAACATCTGGCAGTAAGGGGTACGAGATGGAAGCGATCAAGGATTTCTTCGGCAGCCTGATGCTGAAGGAAATGCTCGAAGGCATGCGCTTGACGGGCAAATACTTCTTCAAGCGCAAGATCACGCTGCGCTATCCGCAGGAAAAGACGCCGGCCTCGCCGCGTTTCCGCGGCCTGCACGCGCAGCGCCGCTACGCCAACGGCGAGGAACGCTGCATCGCCTGCAAGCTGTGCGAAGCCGTGTGCCCGGCCCTGGCCATCACCATCGAATCGCACCAGCGCGAGGACGGCACGCGCCGCACCACGCGCTACGACATCGATCTGGCCAAGTGCATCTTCTGCGGCTTCTGCGAGGAAGCCTGTCCCACGGACGCCATCGTGGAGACCCACCTGCACGAATACCACGGTGAAAAGCGGGGCGACCTGTACTACACCAAGGACATGCTGCTGGCCGTGGGCGACCGCTACGAGCCGGAAATCGCGGCTCGCCGCGCCGCCGACGCGCCCTACCGTTGATGCCGGGAACCCGACCATGAGTTTCGATACCGTTCTGTTCTACCTGCTGGCCATCGTGCTGGTCGTGGCGGCGTTCCGCGTCATCACGGCCACCAGCCCCGTGACCGGGGTGCTGCACCTGATCCTGACCTTCTTCACCGCGTCCATGATGTGGATGCTGATCCAGGCGGAATTCCTGTCCCTGGTGCTGGTGATCGTCTACGTCGGCGCCGTGATGGTGCTGTTCCTGTTCGTCGTCATGATGCTCGACATGCGCACCGAGGGCCTGAAGCAGGGCCTGAAGGTCTACCTGCCGCTGGGCCTGACCATCGGCGGGATCATGGTGCTGGAAATGGCCTTCGTGGTGCTGCGTTCCTGGGGCGACGCCCCCGCGCTGCCGAAGCCGGCCGATGATTTCGACAACACCCTGGCCCTGGGCACGGCGATGTACACGCAATACGCCTACGCCGTCGAGATCGGCGGGGTGGTGCTGCTGGTGGGCATGATCTGCGCGATCGCCCTGACCATGCGCAAGCGCGCCGACTACAAGCGCACCGATCCCGGCAAGCAGGTGCGCGTGCGCGCCGCCGACCGGGTGCGCCTGGTGAGCATGCCCGCGCAGGTCGAGACGGCCGACGCGCAATCCGAAGGAGCCGAAAAATGACCATAGGCCTGAGCCATTACCTGATCGTCGGGGCGATCCTGTTCGCCATGGGCGTGTTCGGCTTCTTCCTGAACCGCCGCAACCTGATCGTGCTGCTGATGTCGATCGAACTGATCCTGCTGGCGGCCAACATGAACTTCGTCGCCTTTTCCATCGGCTCCGGCGATCCGGCCGGACAGATCTTCGTGTTCTTCGTGCTGACCGTGGCCGCCGCCGAAGCCGCCATCGGCCTGGCCATCCTGGTGCTGCTGTTCCGCAATCTCAGCACCATCAACGTCGACAAGCTCGACTCGCTGAAGGGGTAGTCCAGCCATGTCCGCACAGAATCTGTATCTCCTGATCGCCCTGGCGCCGCTGGCCACCGCCGTGGTCGCCGGGCTCTTCGGCACAGGCTTCCTCGGGTCGTGGCTGGGGCGCCGCGGCTCGCACGTCCTGACCATCCTGGGGGTGGCGGTGTCCTTCGCCGGCTCGCTGCTGGTGTTGCAGCAGGTGCTGGACGGCCAGACCTTCGAAGGCACGGTCTACACCTGGTCCATGATCGGCTCGGTCAAGTTCGAGATCGGCTTCCTGATCGATCCGCTGACGGCGTTGATGATGGTGGTGGTGACCTCGGTGTCGCTGATGGTGCACATCTACACCATCGGCTACATGTCCGACGATCCGGGCTACCAGCGCTTCTTCTCGTACATCTCGCTGTTCACCTTCTCCATGCTGATGCTGGTGATGGCGAACAACATGCTGCAGCTGTTCTTCGGCTGGGAAGCCGTGGGCCTGGTGTCGTACCTGCTGATCGGCTTCTACTACGGCCGGCCGTCGGCGGTGTTCGCCAACCTGAAGGCCTTCATGGTGAACCGCGTGGGCGACTTCGGCTTCGTGCTGGGCATCGGCCTGCTGTACGCCTACACCGGCAGCCTGAATTACGCGGAAGTCTTCGCCCAGGTCGACAAGCTGTCCGGCCTGCTGTTCCCGGGCACCGAATGGCATCTGCTGACCGTGGCCTGCCTGGCGCTGTTCGTGGGCGCCATGGGTAAATCCGCTCAGGCGCCGCTGCACGTCTGGCTGCCCGACTCCATGGAAGGCCCGACGCCGATCTCCGCCCTGATCCACGCCGCCACCATGGTGACGGCCGGGATCTTCATGGTCGCCCGCTTCTCGCCCGTGTTCGAGATGTCGCCCACGGCGCTGTCGGTCATCATCGTGATCGGCGCCTTCGGCGCGCTGTTCCTGGGCATCCTCGGGGTGGTGCAGAACGACATCAAGCGCGTGGTGGCCTATTCCACGCTGTCGCAGCTGGGCTACATGACGGTGGCGCTGGGCGCCTCGGCCTACCCGGTGGCGATCTTCCACCTGATGACGCACGCCTTCTTCAAGGCCCTGCTGTTCCTGGGCGCGGGCTCGGTGATCCTGGGCATGCACCACGACCAGGACATGCGTCACATGGGCGGCCTGCGCAAGTACATGCCGATCACCTGGATCACCATGCTGATCGGTACGCTGGCCCTGGTGGGCACGCCGTTCTTCTCCGGCTTCTATTCCAAGGAACACATCATCGAGGCCGCCGGCGCGGCCAACGTCTGGGGGGCGAGCTTCGCCTACTACGCGACGCTGTGCGGCGTGTTCGTGACCTCGCTGTATTCCTTCCGCCTGTACTTCCTGGTCTTCCACGGCAAGGAACGCTTCGACCTGAAGCACGGTCCGGCCCACGTCCATCATGACGAAGGCCGCACCCTGGCGGCCCACGGTCACGACGCGCATGCGCACGGTCATGACGATCACGGGCATGGCGATCACGGCCACGACGACCACCACGGCGGCGGCCTGCCCAAGGAATCGCCCTGGGTGGTGACGCTGCCGCTGGTGCTGCTGGCGGTGATGTCGGTGGTGGCCGGGGTCTGGTTCATCGACCCGCTGCTGTTCGACGGCTACTTCGGCAAGGCCATCACGGTCGCTTCCCACCATCCGGCCATGGCCGAACTGGCCCACGAATGGCACGGCTGGGTGGCCTTCGCGCTGCACGGCTTCACCTCGGTGCCGTTCCTGCTGCTGCTGGCCGGCTTCGTGGTCGCCTGGTACTGCTGGCTGGTGAACCCGTCGGTGCCCGCGGCGTTCGCGCGCGGCCTGGCCCCGATCTACCGCCTGCTGGACAACAAGTACTACTTCGACTGGTTCAATGAGAACGTCATCGCCCGCCT